>NZ_JBFTZL010000173.1:0-7874 GCF_056406825.1 Arthrobacter sp. P1_A5
GTTTTGGGGGCCGGGCTGGTTCTGCTGATGCTCGTTGACGTCTTTCGTACACTCCTTTATCCGCACGGTTCCGGTCCTCTGGGCCGGGCGATCATGCGCGGATTCTGGCTTGTATCAAGAAAGCTCCGGGGCCGGGGCTCCTTCATCGCGGCACCCTTGGCGATGGCCGCTGTCATTGGTGCCTGGGCAGGCTTGGCGGCCATCGGCTGGGCGCTGCTATACCTGCCCCATCTGACGGACGGCTTTGTTTACGGAGCCGGAGTTCCCCTGCGGGCCGACTTCGCCGAAGCCCTCTACATCTCCCTGGTCACTCTTTCCACCGTGGGGTTTGGCGATATCGTGGCAACGCAACCACTGCTCCGGCTGGTTGTCGCCCTTGAGGCCGTCACCGGATTCGGCCTGCTGACAGCAACGGTGACTTGGATCCTGCAGACTTTCCCTGCCCTGAACCGACGCCGGGCCCTTGCCCACCAGCTGAACCTGTTCAGGGAGGCTGCAGGTCCGGCAGGTGTATCGGCCATGGATCCCAGTCACGCTGCCGGCCTTTTGGAGGCAATTGCCGGAAACGTGGCTACCGTGAGCATCGACCTGCTTGCGTTCCACGAAACCTACTACTTCCGTGAAATTGAGCAGCGCGGCTCCCTCCCCGCCACGGTGGCTTACGCCCAGGAGCTGGCATCCCAGGCCCAGCGCAGCGAGAACCCTGAACTGCAGTTCGCCGGACGGATGCTCCACGCGGCGCTGGACGGACTCGCGGAGGTCCTCCGAGGCAAATTCGGCCATTCCGGAGCCACCTCTTCCGATGTGTTCGACAGCTACGAGCTGCACCACCGGCACCGGCGGCCGGGGGAACCGCACACGAACTAGCCTGCGAATCGCCGCTACTGCGTACCCCGCCGTTCTGACCGCGCTCTTCGCCCTGTCCAGCGGCGACGTCCGGCTCGCCGCCGGCCAGCACGGCGCTGAAACCGGCTCCCGCCTTGGTGGCGGGAGCCGGTTCTCTCCGGCTTCTTAGCCGGCGGCAGCGATGCTTTGCGTCGTTGACCGGTGCCAGACTCCTGCCTACGCGCGCTGGGAGATGTTGAAGATGTTCCCCTCGCTGTCCAGGAACCAGGCTGCCTTCCCCCAGGATGCGGTGGCGACGCCGTTCTCCGTCTTCAGGCCGGGAAAATCGTAGTCTTCAAAGACGACGCCGCGGCCCCGCAGTTCTTCCATCTCGCGTTCGAGATTGTCCGTTTCCCAGCCGATCTGGGTGTTCTTCGCGGTCCCGGCATTCTCTGTCTGGTAAACGAGGAAGCGGGTTCCCTGGCCGCAGTTGTACATGACGCTGCCCTCTTCCATGGATTCGGAGGGTTCGATTCCCAGCTTGTCCCGGTAGTACTCCTTCGCCCTGTTGATGTCCCTCGCGGGGAGGACAGCGATGATGTTTGAATCCTTGAACATGATGATTCCCTTCAGTGCGTTGATGACCGCAGCGATGGCGATGCTCCCCCGGTTTCGGTCCCCGGAATACCTGTCCGGAGCCCGTGACCGCCCCTGGGCCGAGCCGGGGCAGCCACCTGGGACTCTTCAACGCCGCGCCACCCATCACCAGCGTGAGGGGTCCCCGAAGTTATGTGGCCATTATGGACCGATTTGGTCTTGCGGAAACAGGGGTGACTGGCATTGGGCTGAAGGGATGCTCTTCGAACAGGGAGCTGCAAAGCGCCCTTCCGCCGGTGGCCGCACGATGCCAGAGTTGAAGGATGAATGCGGAGTCCGTTAATGAGGGAACCGGGAATGCGGAAACTGGCGGCCTGGTCCTGAACCTGGAGTACACGCTCGCCGCTCCCCCGGAAGAAATCTTCAGGATGCTGACGGAATCGGCCGAACTGGTGAAGTGGTGGGGTCCGCACGGCTTCATCATCCCTGCGGCCGACGTCAACCTCGCCGAAGGCGGCCGCTACCGATTCAGGATGACCCCACCGGACGGCGAAACGTTCCACCTCTCAGGCGAGTTCCTCGAGATCGATCCCCCTTGGCGGCTGGTGTACACCTTCCGCTGGGAGGAACCGACACCGGACGACCGGGAAACCGTCGTCGACCTCTCACTCGGAAGTACCGGCACAGGCACGCGCCTGGTGCTCTCGCAGGGACCGTTCCTGACAGACGAACGCCTCGAACTGCACCGCAACGGCTGGACCGAGTCGTTCGAGAAATTGCAGGCGGTCCTGGGGGCACCTAAGGAAGCCTGACCCAGTTGCGGAGTTCCTGCAGGGTGATGATCCGTCCGGAACATGAACGGTTTTCGCGTCTCCAGGCCCGTCACCCGGCTCGGTCTCCTCGTGTTCACTCCCGGTCCAGCTCCACGCACACAACAGTCCATCTCGCCTCCCTACGGTGGTCGGGTCGCCGGCACGACGCCGGTAACGTCACCCGGGAGGAACCATCACCATGCGCACACCCCTGACTGCCGTGGCCGCTGCCGCGCTCATCGCCTCGCTGGCGAGCCCCGCCGTCGCCGCTTCAAACCCCGAAGCCGGCTCGCCGTCGTCGAACGCCGCCACAACAAAGGCCGCAGAGGCAACAACGGCAATCAAGACCAACGAGAGCAACGGCTCCTTCGACCTGCAGGCGCACCGCGGCGGCCGCGGCGAGTGGACCGAGGAATCGCTGGCCGCGTTCGCCAATTCGCTGAAGCTCGGCGTGTCCACGCTGGAGCTGGACACCCACCTGACCACCGACGGCAAGGTGATCGTCTGGCATGACGACACCATCCAGGCCGACAAGTGCCGCGACACCGCGCCGGCGACTCCCGGCGACGCCCAGTACCCCTACGTCGGTGACCGGGTGGCCGAGCTGTCGCTCGCGCAGATCAAGACCCTGGACTGTGGGTTCACCCAGCTCAAGGGGTACCCGGAGCAGGACGTGATCGAGGGCAACCGGATCGCCGAGCTCAAGGACGTCTTCCAGCTGGTCCGCGACGCCGACGCCAAGAAGGTCCGCTTCAACATCGAAACCAAGGTGGAGGACGGGAAGTCCGGCGGCGAGGGCATGGTGGCCCTGACCAAGGCCGTGGTCACGGAGATCTACACCGCCGGCATGGCCGGGCGTAGCACCGTGCAGTCATTCGACTGGTCCTCGCTGAACCTGACCAAGAAGATCGCCCCGCAGCTGCCGCTCGTCGCCTTGTCCAGCGGCGACGCCTGGCTCGAGGTCGGCAAGCCCGGCGCCAGCCCCAACCTCGGCGGCATCGACATCGACACCTACGGCGGATCGCTCGCCAAAGCCGCGGCAGCCCAGGGCTACGACGTCATCTCCCCCGCCTTCAGCTCCGTCACGCTTGAAATGATCAAGGAAGCCCACGAGCTCGGCCTGCCGGTCATCCCCTGGACCGTCAACACAACGGCGGACATGACGCGGCTGATGGACCTCGGCGTGGACGGCATCATCAGCGACTACCCCACCCGCCTGCGCACCGTTCTGGACGAGCGCGGCCTGAAGCTCCCCAAGGCGTACGAGTCCAAGGGCTGATTCACTGATTTGCAGGCGCCAGCGTTCTGCTAACCACGCGAAAGCCGGCCCCCGCTTTGAAAACGGGGGCCGGTCCCTTCGGCTTCGTTGCCCCCGGCGATGCTTTGCGCCGTTGATCGGTGCCAGGCTCCGGCCTACGCGCGCTGCGAGATGTTGATGATGTTGCCCTCGCTGTCCAGGAACCAGGCCGCCTTCCGTATGAGCTACGATCATCGCGCTGGCCGATGACAGGACGCGGGCGGTGCCGGCAGCCATGAACAGTACGTGGATGCCGGGTCAGTCCCCGGGTAACTGGATCACGCCGAGCTGCCGCATCAGCCCGAGGTCGTCCCGGTCTGACCAATGCTCGGCGATCTTTCCATTTTCGACTCGGTGGATGGCCACTCCGGTCTCCCGCAGGTCGGCACCTGTGGGAGGCAGCGGTCCGGGGAGCTCACCCTCGTGTCGACCGTAGGCCGTTAACCTCGTCACCACCTTGTCCGCTTCGGCGATCTGGTCTTCGATCTCGTGCCGCCCTGGCGTCGCCTTCCAGAATATGCGGAAGGCCTGTTTCAGGCCTTCCCGTCCGGCCGGAAGTCCGGGAAATGGCGGGTTGTGGTCAAGATAGTCCTCAGCGACCAGATCGTCCATCGCATCGATGTTCCCGGCGTCGATCTCTGCGTAGAAGCGCCGCACGAGCGCTTTGTTGTCCTCAGACTCCACAGTCGTCCTTCCGTTTGTACACGGAGGCCCCTACCCGGACCGACCAGCACGAGCGGTTCAAGAGTCCCATGGGTGGCCAGTCTAAACCCACTGGCCTGGCTGTGGTAGTGAAGGTGGCCCGCTTCAACATAGATCTCATCGAGGGGTTTTCTTCGATGGAGGGCAGTAGTCGCACGCTATGTGCGGCGCAGTGGCCTCCGCCTGGTGCGTGCCGTCGCACGCGTGCATGGTCGCCTTCGACCGGAAAACCGATGCTGAACTGGTCGCCGAAGGCACCGAATCCCAAAGCCGAGAACACCGGGATCACCGAACTGGGAGAACCGGAAACCCTATCCTGGCTGGTCGACCTGGATCCCCTCTGGTGCCCCGGCCAGGAACCGGCCGGGGCACCAGAGGGCAACGTCAAAACCGTTGACAACATCATTGAGATTCCTTCGCGGGGAGGACAGCGATGATGTTTGAATCCTTGAACATGATGATTCCCCTTCAGTGCGTAGATGACCGCAGCGATGGCGATGCTCCCCCGGTTTCAGTCCCCGGAATCCTTATCCGGAGCCCGTGACCGCCCTGCGCCGAGCCGGGGCAGCCGGCCGGGACTCTTCAACGCCGCGCCACCCATCACCGGCGCGAGAGGCCCCCGAAGTCTATGGGGCCATTACGGACCGAATGGGCCTGCGGAAATAGGGGTGTTGGCATCGGACTAAAGGGTCGCTATTTCGAAGAGGAGCTGCGAAGCGCTGTCCAGCCGGGCCATGACGGAAGGCAAGCTGCCGACGCTCGCGACGTGGCAGGCGGCTCCCAGCCCCATCCGCTTCCCTGAGCGTCCGCAGGATGCCAGAGTTGAACGATGACTAAGGCAACGGGCGACGAGCCAACAGGCGAGCTGGTCCTAAACCTGTAATGCACCCTCGCTGCTCCCCCGGAAGAAGTCTTCAGGATGCTGACGGACTCAACCGAACTGGTGAAATGGTGGGGCCCGCAGGGCTTCACTATCCCGGCAGCCGAACTGAACCTAGCCGAAGGCGGCCGCTATCACTTCCGCATGACGCCACCCGACGGCGAACCGTTCCACCTCTCAGGCGAGTTCCTGAAGATCGATCCCCCTTGGCGCATGGTGTACACCCCCCGCTGGGAGGAACCGACGCCGGACGACCGGGAGACCGTCGTCGACCTCTCACTCGGGAGTACTGGCTCTCTCGGGAGTACCGGCACCGGCACGCGCCTGATGCTCTCGCAGGGACCGGTCCTGACGGAGGAACGGCTGGACTTTTACCGCAACGGATGGACCGAGTCGTTCGAGAAGGTGCAGGCGGTACTAGATAGTCGCATCTGAAGAAGCCCCCGATCTGGATTTGATCCCTCTTTGGCGGCGTTCTGTGATCGACTGGTGTCGCTCTAAGGAGGATGCGACGCGATTAGTTCGTGAGTGCTCGCGATCGTCTATGAAATGTTGCTCTGGACATTCTGAGATCGCGGGCAACCTGCGCGACGGGCTCGCCGCCTTCGACCAGGTGGAATCTGACTGCCAGTGACCCTGCGGGTCGGCCGTGAACGTTCTTTCCGCCTCTGCGTTTGCTGATCGAATCGGTAACTCAAGCCGCGGCCGGGAACATGGCACAGCACTTCGCCACCGATTCCCAGGGAACCCGGGACCAATCCGGATGCTTACTTCGACCCGGCCGGGCAGAACCTGCCCAAGGCCTTCCTGCTCCCCGCCTCGCTCGACTCTGCCCCGATCACGCAGGTGTATACCTGGTTGACCGCACGACGATGCCCCCGAACTCCTGAGGGCCGGAGGGTATGACCTGTTGTCAGAAGGCAGCACTGCCCCACGTCGTACCGGAGGAAGGAATCTTCAATCAACAGCACCGGTGGTAGCGCGGCCGCGGAGAGCCAGAGAGCGGCAATGACAACAAAAGTCCATCTCCAGGGAAATCCACGACCGCGTGCAAACAGACCGACTGGAATTTAAATTTAAAGTGGGTATGGTGATGTGTAGTCAGAGTTAAGAAAGGCCGATACTCCATGGCAGGAAAAAGCATCAAGAAAACCACTGGAAAAAGCCCGGGAAGTCGCTTCTTGAGAAGAGGGCCGACAAAAGAGCCAAGGCTGACAGTCGCGAGTCACTCTTCCAGAAGCCGCGCAAGAATCACCGTTAAAACGTTCCAGCGAAGGCTATGGTGTCACCAAGTGCTGGACGCCGTTGCCGGTAATGCTGGAATGCGAGGGCGGAGAGGTCCGCCTCCGAAAGCGCCCATGCAGGCCGGCCGTTTCGCTCTAACGGCTGACCTGCCGGGGTGGTGGCCGGCGAACGCGACTCGCGAACACCAAGGAAAGGGGTCAGTCCCGACCGCGCCTCAGGATTTACATTGCGTGACAATTACTAGAGGCTCATCACGGCCCAATGCCATCTCAGCTGTAATTTAATGAAGTGATTTCACATTGCTAGTCCGGATTTATCCCTGAGGAAAGGATCAATCATGGGACCGACCTGCGCCGCCTTGGTTATTCCCCATCGCCTTAGTAGCCCTATTCGCATCGACGACATCGACCATGATTTGGTCTCCCGACAGGTCCTGGTGGAGGGAAATATTAAAGCAATCAGTTACATGGATTGGCTCGTTTATCTGAATGACGAGGCGGAGGCTATTCCGTTACCTCTCAACCTGCGAGCCGAAGTGCTGATCCGGGAAGCGGGTGTCCCGCTTGAGGCGGCAGTCGGGGGGACCGCCGTCTTCCTCGGCAAAGGGACCAACGGCTGGGATGCAGATGCACCCGTACATCTGCTTCGTTTGGCCGAACGCCTCTTCGGAGCGGCACTGGCCGCGTAGCTGCAGGCGCACCGCGCAGTGAGACCGGCGGTCTACTGAAGGGTCAGGACGCCGCCGCGCCACGGGCAAGCCAAGGAATTGCCCAGGCGCGTCCTAACGCCCGTCGCTGGTACGCAGGTCTACAGAGTCTCCGTTATGGCGATTCAGTCCGGCCTAGCTCCCATTCAGTTCGGGAGATCGCGTACTCGACATCGCCGTGTTCATCGCCAGGAATGGACACTGGCCACGCAGCGACGAACGTACGTATTGGGTATCTGCTTGGCTGAAGTAGGCCGGGGTGTGGCCGATTTGCTGCCGCAGATGCCGCGGGCCGGCGTGGACTACTCCAACACGTTCGGGCAATTCCATGACTGGTTCAGCACCGATGAGGCGTGTCTCGAGTACTTGGCCAAGCTGCGATGGCCGGACGGGTTCGTCTGCCCCAAGTGCGGGAACCGCGACTACTGGCGCACGGGCGCCGGGCTGTGGATGTGCAAGGGGTGCTCGCGCCGGACGTCGGTGACGGCCGGGACGATCTCCGCCCGCACCCGCACTCCGCTGCGCACGTGGTTCGCGGCGGTGTGGTTCGTGACGTCTCAGAAGAACGGCGTGTCCGCTCTCGGCCTCCAGCGGGTCCTGGGGATGAGATCGTATGAGACGGCGTGGGCGTGGATGCACAAGCTGCGCCGGGCCATGGTCCGGCCCGACCGCGAGATGCTCTCCGGGCTTGTCGAGGTCGGCGAGTGCTTCGTCGGTGGGGTCCACCGCGGCATGCCCGGCGTCGGCCCCGACAAGATCTCGGTCCTGGTCGCCGCGGAGCACCTGGACCACAACCGGATCGGACGGATC
>NZ_JBFTZL010000174.1:0-7775 GCF_056406825.1 Arthrobacter sp. P1_A5
GGCGGGGGGCGCGTGTCYGGCCGCCGGGGCGCCCGGGGTGCTGGAGGTGGTGGGCGTCGATGCTCCGGACGGGTCAGCACCCGGTGTTCCGGGCGTGCCGTGACCCGGCGTCGCGGCGGGCGCGGGAAGGGCGGGGATGGTGGACGGCGACGGCTGGACATGCTCGGGGGCCGGTGTACCGTGGCCCGGAGTCTGGAAGATGACCCCGACGGTGTGGCTGACGCTGTGCCGGAAGTCCTCGCTGGATGCCGCCACGGCGCCGGCGCCAAGGGTCATGGCACCCACGACGGCGCCACCGACGATTGCCAGCCGGCGCTTCCGGCGGCGGCGCTCGGCCAGGCTGGTGACCCCGGCCGGCAGCGATTCGTCGGCGTCATTCTTCGCGGACGCGACGGTGGGCAGCGCCGTCGTCGTGGCTGTGTCAGGGGCGGCGGCAAGACCGGCTGCTCCGGCTGTCCCGGCCGCGAGCAGGGCCGCGAGGTCGGCGCGGGGCGCGGGAGCCGCATCCGGGACCACGGCGCGGAGCTGTTCCAGCGCGCTCCGAAGCTCGGCCGCGGATTCGAGGCCGGAGTCGCCCAGCATCGCCTGGATGGTGCCATCCTGCTGGGGGTCGCGGGTGCCGGTCATGATGCTGCGTGGTCCTTTTCGGTTACGAGTTCGCGCAGGGCACTGAGCCCGCGGCGCTGAAGCTGCTTGATGGCACCCGGCGTCTTGTCCATGATGCCGGCCACCTGTTCGATGGAAAGGTCCGCGACGATCCGCAGGACCAGAACTTCGCGCTGCTYCTCATTGAGCCTCGCGAGAGTGTCCGAGATACCGCCCAGGGATCCGAGCACTTCGTCCTCGGCGGATGCCGAGTACCTGGCGTCGTTCAGGGGATCGTATTCGGCCAAATGCGGAGTGCGTTCTGCCCGCCGCCTGTAGTCGACCAGCCGCGCGTGGGCGACGGAGAAAATGAAGGTCCTTAGACCTGCGTGGCCGCCGCTGACGCTGGCCAGCTTTGGCAGGACGTCCACGAACACATCCTGGGTCAGGGCCTCGGCGTCGTCCACGCCCCGGGCCCGGAAGTAGCCCAGCACGGCCGGGGAAATAACCGTGTACACCGCGCTGAAACCTGAAGGGTCACCAGCTAAGGCGGCTGACAATTCGTCATCGCTTAGCTGCTGTGCCAAGAGGCTGTCCTTCCGTTACTGCTGGGGTGCGGCCCCCGCAAGTCTAGCGGCCGCACCCCGGAGCCCTCCAAAGTGAGGGCTCCCTCCTTGCTTTCAGACCCATGCCGGGTCCAGGCCGAACAGCCGGAATTTACTTGTCGTGCTGGGGCAGCTCGACGGACGGCTGGGCCGGAACAGCCGGGGTTGCCGGAATAGCAGGGGTTGCCGGAACGCCCTTGGCACCGGGGACGGCCGGTGTCGCCGGGGTCGCCGGAACTGCGGCGTGGATGTTGGCGTTGGCGCGTGCCTCACCGGCAGCACCCTTGACGCTGGCGTCGCCCTTGACGGTGGCTCCGTCCTTCGCGTCGGCGGAGCCGTCGACGGCACCTTCGGTGCCGTCGACGTCGGCTTCGGCGTCGCCCTTGGCCTTGCCGTCAGTCGACGGCGCGGCCGGAACTGCGGGGACGGCCGGCTTTGCCGGGAGCGTAGGCGTGGCCGGGACAGCCGGTGTGGCGGGCGTAGCGTGGCTCACTTCAGCCTGCTCGGTGCTGGACATCTGAGCGGCATTGGCCAGTCCGATGCCGGAGAAACCTCCGACTGCCAGAATGGCGGCGCCGACAGCGATCTTGGTGGTCTTGCTAACACTCTTCATTACAGACGTACATCCTTTGTTTTTTGGTTTGAAGGCGGGCTGAGGCCTCACGGGGGCAGTTGACAGCCCACTCTCGCCAGAAAAGGCTGGCCGGCGCCCATGGGGGCAGGCGCCGGCCGGCACTTACGGTGGAAGGCCAGCCGGTGTCTGGTGGGGGGTCCAAGACTCCGGAGGCGCTTACAAAGGAGTAATCGCTGGGCGGGCCCGAAAGGTTACGCACCAATCGGAAATTTTCTTGATTTCTTTTTTGAGCCGGTGCTGCCGGGGATTAACGACGACGGCGCGTCAGGAGCGGAAGAGTCCGCTGTAGGCGTTCAGGGCGATCTGGCCGCCGAGGTGGGCGTAGAGGACATTGCTGCCGGCCGGAATTTCCCGGCTTTTCACGAGGTCGATCAGCCCGGCGAGGGACTTTCCCTCGTAGACGGGATCGGTGATCATGGCCTCGAGCGAGGCGCCCAGCCGAATGGCCTCCAGGGTGGAATCGACGGGAATCCCATAGAGGTCCCCGGCCCAGCCCTCCATGACGTTGATTTCCTCGTCCCGGAGTTCCCTGCCCAGGCCGATCAGCTCGGCGGTGTTCCGGGCGATGCGTTCCACCTGGTCACGGGTCTTCGCCAGAGTTGCCGACGCGTCGATGCCGATCACGCGGCGCGGTTTGTCCTGGCCGGCAAAACCCGCGATCATCCCGGCGTGGGTGGAGCCCGTGACGGTGCAGACGACAATCGTCTCGAAAAAGATGCCGAGCTCGCGCTCCTGCTCTTCCACCTCGTAGGCCCAGTTGGCGAAGCCCAGACCGCCCAGCCTGTGGTCGGACCCGCCGGCCGGGATCGCGTAGGGCGTGCCGCCGGCGGCCCTGACCTCTTCGATGGCGGTCTCCCAGCTGCTGCGGATGCCGATGTCGAAGCCCGCACTGTCCAGCCGCACGTCGGCGCCCATGATCCGCGAGAGCAGGATGTTGCCTACCCGGTCGGACAACGGATCGGGCCAGTCGACCCAGTTTTCCTGAACCAGGCGTGCTTTGAGGCCGAGTTTCGCCGCCACCGCCGCGACCTGCCGGGTGTGGTTGGACTGGTAGCCGCCAATCGAGACGAGGGTGTCCGCGCCCTGTGCCAGGGCCTCCGGGACGAAGTACTCCAGCTTGCGCGTCTTGTTGCCGCCAAACGCGAGGCCGCTGTTGACGTCCTCGCGTTTCGCCCAGATCTGCGCCCCGCCCAGGTGTGCGCTGAGCCGCGGCAGCGGATGGATGGGGCTCGGGCCAAACATCAGGGGGTAGCGTTCGAAATCGGTGATGGCCATCGTCGGTCCTTCGCTCGCGGTGGGAAACGGACACAGCAAATATGCAATATATTGCATTGTCGGATACAGGCTCCGGAAGGGCAAGAGGGATATACGATATGTTGCATGCCCGTACCCTCGCTCGCCGGAGTCCACAAGAGGCCGCTGCTGCGGGACAACGTCTTTGAATCGATCCGTAACGCGATCGTCGACGGCACCTTCGAGCCCGGCGAACGGCTGAAGGACGCCGAACTGGAAGCGTGGCTCGGCGTGAGCCGGACACCCATCCGCGAGGCGCTGCTGCGGCTGGAACGCGCCGGCCTGGTGGTTGCGCTGCCGGGCAAGGCGACCATCGTGGCCCCGTGCGACCCGGCGTCGACCCTCAGCACGCAGCAGGTGGTGGCGGGACTGCACGAACTGGCCGCACGCCTGGCCGTCCCGCTCCTGGCGGAGGAGCACCTCGCCGCCATGGCCGGGGCCAATGTACGCTTCGAACAGGCCCTGCAGGCGGCGGAGGTCGAGTCGGCACTGCGGGCCGATGACGATTTCCACGCCGTCTTTGTCACGGTCAGCGGCAACCCGGTGCTCCGGGAACTCCTGGAACAAACCACCCCCGTCCTGCGCCGGGTGGAGCGGATGCGCTTCGGCTCCTTTGCCGCCCGGGAATCGGTGGCGCAGCACGCTGAAATCATCCGGCTCGCCCGCCGTGGCGACGCCGAGGCCGCCGCCAGGGCGTGCCGGGAGAACTGGCTCTCGCTGCGGTTCACGTCCGCGGAAGACCCCGCCTAGGAACGTTGTGGTCCCGCCCAGGCCAGGCGTGGCCCAGGCGTGGCTGCGGCCTTGGCTGCGGCCTTAACCGCGACGGCGGCGGGCCGCCCCTGCAAGGGCGACCCGCCGCCGTCGTACGCCGGTCAGTGTTGCGTCAACGGGTGCTAATCGTTGATGAGGTCGTTGACCACGATCGTCTGGTCGCGGTCCGGGCCRACGCCGATCGCGGAGAACCGGGTACCGGAGAGCTTTTCCAGGGCCAGGACGTAGTTCCGGGCGTTCTCCGGCAGGTCCTCCAGGGTGCGGGCGCCGGTGATGTCCTCGGTCCAGCCTTCGAAGTATTCGAAGATCGGCTTGGCGTGGTGGAACTCGGTCTGGGTCATGGGCATTTCGTCGTGCCGCACGCCGTCGACGTCGTAGGCCACGCAGACCGGGATCTGTTCGATGCCCGTCAGCACGTCCAGCTTGGTGACGAAGTAGTCCGTAAAGCCGTTGACCCGGGAGGCGTGGCGCGCCAGCACGGCGTCGTACCAGCCGCAGCGGCGGGGACGGCCGGTGTTGACGCCGAACTCGCCGCCGGTCTTCTGCAGGTACATGCCCATCTCATCGAACAGCTCCGTCGGGAACGGCCCTGCGCCCACGCGGGTGGTGTAGGCCTTGATGATGCCGATGGAACGCGAGATCCGGGTGGGGCCGATGCCGGAGCCCACGGAGGCGCCGCCCGCGGTCGGGTTCGAGGACGTCACGAAGGGGTAGGTGCCGTGGTCAACGTCCAGGAAGGTGGCCTGGCCGCCCTCCATGAGGACCACCTTGCCCTCGTCCAGGGCGGTGTTCAGGACGTAGGTGCTGTCGATGACCAGCGGACGGAGGCGCTCGGCGAAGGACAGGAAGTACTCCACGATCTCGTCCACCTCGATGTCCCGGCGGTTGTAGACCTTGACCAGGAGCTCGTTCTTCTGGCGCAGCGAACCCTCTACCTTCTGGCGCAGGATCGAGGCGTCAAAGACGTCCTGGACGCGGATGCCAAGGCGGGCCACCTTGTCCATGTAGGCCGGGCCGATGCCGCGGCCGGTGGTGCCGATGGCGCGGCTGCCGAGGAACCGCTCGGTGACCTTGTCCAGGACCTGGTGGTAGGGCGCCACGAGGTGCGCGTTGGCGGAGACGCGCAGCTTGGAGGTGTCCGCACCGCGGGCCTCCAGTCCGTCGATCTCCTGGAACAGGGCTTCCAGGTTCACCACGCAGCCGTTGCCGATGATCGGAACCGCGTTCGGGCTCAGGATGCCGGCCGGAAGGAGCTTGAGCTCATACTTCTCACCGCCTACGACGACGGTGTGCCCGGCGTTGTTGCCGCCGTTGGGCTTGACGACAAAGTCGACGCGGCCGCCAAGCAGGTCAGTGGCCTTACCTTTGCCTTCGTCGCCCCATTGGGCTCCGACGATCACGATTGCTGGCATGGGATCCTCCCCCATTCGTTCGGGCCGAACTGCGTTTAATGACCAGGCGGTCACCGCAGCTCAGCGCCGTTCATGAGAATGCCCCGAATCTATCGCTGTGTTCGTATCCAACGCCAGAGTTCCGGGGCTCTTACCACCCAAGTTTAGCCGAAATCGGTGCCCGGCATCGCTTTGGGTCCTTGCTTGGACGCGCCGTCCCGACGGTGGTGAACGCCGGGGCGGCTTCCGCGAGGGAGGGCCACGCGTCCGCCGCGGCGGACGAGCCGTTCTTTTTTCATGGCGTTCGCCGTTGCTGCATCATCCGCCGGCTCAGGCCCGACACATAGCGGGCACCACTTGCGGGACGGCGCAGGGTGGAATTGAGTGGGAGTGAGAATCCCGAGCGGCCGAAAGGAAACCGCGCCATGCCCCGGACCACTGACCACATCCGTGTGACCCATGCCGGCTCGTTGCCCCGCACGCCGGAGCTGATCGCCGCGAACGAGGCCAAGGAAACGGACGGCATCACGCCCGAATTCCTGGACCTGCTCGAAACCTCGGTGGTGGACGTCGTCCAGCGCCAGAAGGAGCTGGGCATCGACATCCCCAATGACGGCGAGTACGGGCACACGATGTCCAGCTCCGTGGACTACGGCGCCTGGTGGAATTACTCCTTCTCACGGCTCGGCGGCCTGGAACCGACCGACGTGGACCGCTGGGCCGACGCCACGGTGCACCGTTCCTCGCCCGGCCACATCGTCCTGACCTCCTTCCCGGACCGCCGGGACCGGCAGACGTTCGATGACGCCTACAACGACCCCTCCTCCGGGATCCTGGCCCACCGCAGGGCCGTCACGCAGCCCAAGATCGCCGGGCCGCTGACGTACACGGGCCAGGAGCTCGTGGCCTCGGACGTTGCCAACCTCAAGACCGGCCTGGCCGCGGCCGGACTCGCCGAGGGGTTCATCGCCTCCCTCTCGCCCGGTTCGTGCGCCCGGGTGGCCAACGAGTACTACGGCAGCGACGAGGAACTCCTCTACGCCTGCGCCGACGCGATGCGAGAGGAATACAAGGCCATCATCGACGCCGGCCTGACAGTCCAGCTCGACGACCCCTCCCTGGCCGAGAGCTGGGACCAGATCAACCCCGAGCCGAGCCTGGCGGACTACCTGAAGTTCATCCAGCTCCGGGTCGAAGCGACGAACTGGGCGCTGCGCGGTCTTCCCCCGGAGCAGATCCGGCTGCATGTCTGTTGGGGTTCCTGGCACGGCCCGCACACCACGGACATCCCCTTCGCGGACATCGTCGACTCAGTCCTGCAGGTCAAGGCCGGCGGCTACTCCTTCGAGGCGGCCAACGTCCGGCACGAGCACGAATGGCGCGTCTGGGAGGATGCGAAGCTCCCCGAGGGGAAGGTCATCATCCCCGGCGTCGTCTCGCACGCCACCAACGTCGTGGAGCATCCGGACCTCGTGGCCGACCGGATCGTGCGCTTCGCCGAGCTCGTGGGACGGGAAAACGTGATTGCGTCCACCGATTGCGGGCTGGGCGGCAGGGTGCATCCCCAAATCGCGTACGCCAAGCTGGAGGCCCTCGGCGAAGGCGCACGCCGCGCCACCCAGCGGCTCTGGTAGCAGCACCGGGCCGGCGGGGTCCGGCCCGGTGCCGCATTTCGCGGGGCTTGATAGACTGATAAGGATCGACCAGGAATCGGTCCACACCACATTTTCAAACCACACCATTGCTCCGCATGCCCGTATTCGGCGTGCCTGCATCCGGTGTGGCAGCTTTGCCAATCCCGCAGGAGACCCAGCAACATATGACAGCCCTGGCCACCGAAAATTTCCGCGAAGAGCTTCTGAGCCGCCGGTACGAACCTAACGTCGCCCCCGTCAACGAGCTCCTTGACGTCCTCCAGGCAACCAAAGCTGGCACCGCTGTCCCCTACGTGGACCCCATGCACGACGTCGACGAGTGCCGGATCATCAGCCTGTACTCCAACATCGGCACCGCTGACGCGTCAGGCTTCATCACCGCCGGCGACGACGAGGCCGCCACCCGCATGCTGGGCATCCAGTGGAAACTCGGCCTGCGCCCCGAATTTGTCATGCCCTGGAACGTCCACCCGTGGCACGTCCCCGGCGAGCCGAACGGCAAGTTCACGCCGGACCAGATTTCCGCGGGCCTGAAGCCGCTGCTGAAGTTCCTGGCCCTCGTTCCCCGCGCCTCCGTGATCGTCGCCCACGGCACCGAGGCCAACCGCCTGGCCAACCTGCTGCTCAAGACCGAAGTGCCCATGATCTGGCGCCGCGGCCTGAAGACCTACAAGGTCCGCTCGCTCAGCGGCCGGGCGTTCGCCGGCACCCCGGCCCGGCAGGAAGAGTACCTGGCGGAGATGCACACCGCGTACGCGGACGCCATGGCCCGCACGGGCCTGGCCAAGGCCAGCTGACCCACCCGCGCACGCACAAACGACGGCGGGCTCCCACCTCAAGG
>NZ_JBFTZL010000175.1:0-7747 GCF_056406825.1 Arthrobacter sp. P1_A5
ACACGAAGGTCACCAGGATCACGGAGATCACCATGGACAGGTTGCGGCGCAGGCCGCTGCCGATCTCGCCCAGGACGAATGCAAGCCTCACGCCTGGCCCTCCCCTGCGGTGCGGAACTCGGCGCGGGCTTCGGCGCGCGAGCCGGCCCGGGGCGGGATAACTTGCGGCTGTTCGTCCCGTCCGCTGGCGTCGCGCAGGCGGCGCGACTGGCCCACGACGGGAATCATGGAGGTGTAGAGGGCCTTGGCCTCGTCGCGGATCACGACCCCGTTCTTCAGTTCCACCACCCGTTTGCGCATTTCGTTGACGATGTCGTCGTCGTGAGTGGCCATCACCACGGTGGTGCCGTTCTGGTTGATCTTGTCCAGCACGCCCATGATGCCCATCGAGGTGGTGGGGTCCAGGTTTCCGGTCGGCTCGTCGGCCAGCAGGATGCCGGGGCGGTTCACGACGGCGCGGGCGATCGCCACGCGCTGCTGCTCGCCGCCTGAGAGTTCGTGCGGGAGACGGTTTTCTTTGCCTTCCAGGCCGACGGTCTTCAGGACCTCGGGGACGGTGTCGCGGATGACGCTGCGGCTCTTGCCGATGACCTGCATGGCGAAGGCGACGTTGGCGAAGACGGTTTTCTGCGGCAGCAGGCGGAAGTCCTGGAAGACGACGCCGATTCCGCGGCGCAGGCGCGGCACGCGCCAGCTGGAGATGTTTGCGACGTTCTGGCCGGCCACGTAGACGGCGCCGGAGGAGGCACGGTCCTCTTTGAGGACCAGGCGCAGGAAGGTCGATTTGCCGGAGCCGGAGGCGCCGACGAGGAAGGCGAATTCGCCACGGTCGATCTCAAGGTTGATCGAATCCAGCGCCGGCCGCGCCTTCTGGTCATAGACCTTGGTGACATTTTCGAAACGGATCATGGCCCTTAGTACCCTGCAGGACATGGCCGCGAGGGCCCGGTTCTGCTGCCGGCGCAAGGGCTTTCGTTTGGGGGAAGTAGAGCTCCGGCCCCTCGACTATACGCACGGGTAACGGCGGAACCGCCGGAACGGCGGGGCGTGTCGCGCGATTGTCAGGGACCTCCCAGTGGAGGCGCCCGGTCGGGCGCCGGGCCTACTTCTCGGCGTTGCGGTTGTCCGTCCGCCAGCGGATGCCGGCGTCGATGAAGTCGTCGATTTCGCCGTCGAACACGGCCGAGGTGTTGCCGACCTCATGCTCGGTGCGGAGGTCCTTGACCATCTGGTACGGGTTCAGGACGTAGGAGCGCATCTGGTCGCCCCACGAGGCTTTGACGTCGCCGGCGAACGCCTTCTTCTCGGCGTCCTCCTGTTCCTTCTTCAGCAGCAGGAGGCGGGACTGCAGCACGCGCAGGGCGGCGGCGCGGTTCTGCAGCTGCGATTTCTCGTTCTGCATCGACACCACGGTGCCGGTGGGGATGTGGGTGAGGCGCACCGCGGAGTCCGTGGTGTTGACCGACTGCCCGCCGGGGCCGGAGGAGCGGAAGACGTCCACGCGGATCTCGTTGTCCGGGATGTCGATGGAGTCCGTCTGCTCGATCAGCGGGATCACTTCCACGGCCGCGAACGAGGTCTGGCGGCGGCCCTGGTTGTCGAACGGGCTGATCCGGACCAGGCGGTGGGTGCCGGCCTCGACGCTGAGCGTGCCGAAGGCGTAGGGCGCTTTGACCTCGAAGGTGGCGGACTTCAGCCCGGCTTCTTCGGCATAGGAGGTATCCATGATGGTGGTCGGGTAGCCGTGGCGTTCGGCCCAGCGCAGGTACATGCGCAGCAGCATTTCTGCGAAGTCCGCCGCGTCCACGCCACCGGCGCCGGCGCGGATGGTCACCACGGCTTCGCGCTCGTCGAACTCGCCGGAGAGCAGGGTGACGACTTCAAGGTCGGCCAGCGCCTTGCGGACCGATTCGAGTTCCGCGGCGGCCTCACCCATGGAGTCGGCGTCGTCCTCGTCCTGGCCGAGTTCCACGAGGACCTCGAGGTCGTCGATCCTGGCCACGAGCTTGTTGAGCCGCTCGAGTTCGGTCTGCTTGTGCGAGAGCTTCGAGGTGATGACCTGCGCCGCGGCGGGGTCGTCCCACAGATTGGGTTCACCGGCCCGCTCGCTGAGCTCGGCGATGTCTTCCTTGAGCGCCTCGACGTTCGAGACGTTCTCGATGGACGTGTAGGTGGCCCGCAGCGCGCGGATTTCAGCGGGAAAATCAATGTTTGCCATGGTTTTTTAAGCCTACGCTATGTGTCCTAGCCCCCTGACCCTGCCGGTTGCCCTGTATCCGGGTGACCTGTCACTTGGGTTGCCTGACGGCCTGGTTGGCAGCATCTACAGATAGGGCAACCGGAGTGGCGGGCCAGCAGCTCACCGGCTGAGGCGGGAGCGCGCCGTGGACGTCGCCTCGATCCGGATGCCGTCCGGCACCAGGAAGTTCACCACCGGCGGGTGGACGGCTGCACTCAGGACGACGACGGCGGTGGCGCCGTCCGGGCTGCCGGTCACCGGCGCCACGCTTAGGGCGCTGAAGCGCTCGAACGCGCCGTTGCGGCCCAGATAGTCGACGGCGGCGCTGCGAACCCTCGCCCCGCTGAGGACGGCGGACGGTGTGCCGCCGGAGTTGCCCAGCTGGCCGAGGGTGAAGCTGTCCGCGGCGGCCACCGAGGCGCCGTCAGCGAGGGAGAGCAGTTTCTTGTGTTCGAGGTAGACGCTGGAGGCCGCCATTACGACGGTGGCGACCAGCAGGGCAATCAGCATGAAGCCGATGCTCAGCACCAGCACCTGTCCCTCCTGCCGGCGGGGCCCGGGCCGGCCCCTCACCGGAACCTGCCCACCAGTTGGGTTGCCGACGCGCTGAGCTGGCTCGCGTTCAGATGCAGTGCGCCGCTGAACGGCACAAACGGCAGGGGAACGGTGAGGCGGACGGTGACTGTCACCGCCGAGCCGGGAGCCAGGCAATCGGCAGGCTCGCAGCGGGTGTCGACGGTGGCGTTTCCCGCCGGCTGGCCGTAATCGGCGAGCGCCAGCAGCACGGCTTGCTCTGCCGCTGCCCGGCCGCTTGCCGCGTCCGGCTGGGCCACGTAGACCTTGGCGGCCTGGTCGGCGGCGCCCACGACTGCGAACGACCCGCCCTGGATCTGGCCCACGGTGATGATGAAGTACACCAGCGGCACCATCAGCAGCGCGGACAAGAAGACGAACTCGACCACGGCACTCCCCTGTTCCGGTGAGGCGGCGTGCTCCGGCCATTCAACGCTGGATTGCCGCATGGCCCTTCACCTCCAAGAGCGCCCGGGGACCGATGAAGCCGATGACCGGCAGGGGTGCCCGGACGGTCACCTCGAGTGTGCGGATGCCCTGGAACGTCGATTCGCTTGTCCCCACATCCCGCGCGAAATCCGCGTTGAGCGCCGCCGTGATCAGCTGGACAGTCCGTTCCTTAGCGTCCCCGTCGTTGCGGTCGGCCAACGTGCCGTATCTGGCGCCCGAGGCGGCGGCGTCGATCAGCGTATTCCGGACGTGAAGTACCAGGGTGAGCTGCACGATCGCGAGGAAGAGCAAGGTGAGCAACGCACCGATCAGCACGAAGTCCACCACTGCAGCGCCCCGCTCTACGCCTTTGCGGTTTTCCCCGCTATCGATCTGGCGCCCGGTCCCCCCGCCCTGGGCTGCCATTGCCTACTGTCCGACCTTGTCCATGGCCTGGTTGAAGAGTCCCTCAAGCGCAGGACCGGCGAGGGCGAGAAGGGCGGCCACGAGGACTGCCGACATGAGGGTGATCATGACCCAGCCGGGGACGTCCCCGCGCTGGGGATGGGCGGTACCCACGTCAGAGTGGTCCCCCGCCCGCGCTTGCGACGGAGCAGACCACCAGGTCAACATGCTGAGCGCGCAGGCCGCCACTGCAGCCCGGGTTCCGAAGTTCTTCATCGTGTCCTCTTTCCTGGTTCTCTGGTTCTCTGTTTGCTGGTTTTCTGTTGTTCCGGAGTCCTGTTTTTGGATCTGATGGTTCGTGACGTGTCGCCGGCAGATCGTGCACCCCCTGGCTGGCCGGCCGGCTGCAGGGCGTCCTTCGTATCCTGTTCCCTCCTCGTACGACTTTTCTTGAGTCCTGCCCGTGCCGGCCGGTGGGCAGCCGCCGGCTGTCCGTCGTCGTCGTTCGCCAGGTACCTAGAGTCCGAGACTGATGGCGGCCAGACCGGGGAAGACGGCGAAGATGACCGTGAGCGGAAGGACGCCAAAGACCAGCGGCACCATCATGCCGATTTCCTTCTTGCCGGCGGACTCCATGAGCTCCCTCTTGGCTGTGTCCCGGACATCCTGTGCCTGCGCCCGGAGGACGTCGGCGAGTGGTGTTCCACGTTCGACGGCCACGATCATCCCGTCCACGAAACGGAGCAACGGTCCTTGATCGGTCCTGGACGAGAACTCGTGGAGGGCCTCCACGAGGGGCTTGCCGGACCTGGTCTCGGCGAGGACACGGCCGAATTCCTGCGAGAGCTCACCCCGCGCGCTGCGGCAGACCCTGTCCAGGGCACCGGTGGCACTTTCGCCGGCGCTGACGGCCAGGGCCATGAGTTCGGCGATGCTCGGAAACTCCGCCATCATCCGCGCCTCCCGTTTCTTGATGTGCGCGCCCAACAGGTAGTCCCGGAGCAGGAACCCGCCGACAGCGCTGCCCACGACGGCCACGACGGCGACGAACGGGCTGAAGCGGCCGATCGAGCCGGCGAGCGCCACAACGCCGACGGCGAGGACGAAGCCGCCGGCCGCCCAGAGGAGTTGCTCAGCCCGGAAGTCCAAGGCTGTTTTGGCGCTGCCGGCGCGGGCGAGCCTGCGGTTTAAGGCCGTCGCGCCAAGGTTGATCCGGCCCAGGGACCTGGCACCGTCTCGGAACGCCGGGCGGAGGATCCGTTCGAGCGGCCCAAACGGTGTGACATTCCGCGGGACGGTGCGCAAAAGCCGGGATTCGAGGTTGTGGGTTCTCAGCTGCGGTTCGATACGTTCGACGAACGTCGTTGGGCGCATAAAGGGGAGCCGGACGAGGAACAGCCACAGGCCCGCCCCGAGCACGGCCCCGCACACCGTGGCGYCGGCCATCAGGCCGGTCATCGGAGGACCCGCTGTTCTTCCGGCAGCGCCCCGATACGCAGCATGATGGCGTAGGACAGCAGGGAGACGGCAAGGCCGCCCAAAAGGACGGCAGCGCCGAGCGGGGTGTTATACGCCATCACAGCCTCAGGACGGCTGGCCAGCAACACCAGGACAATCCAGGGCGCAGCGACGGCGAGGCGTGCGGCGTTGACGGTCCAGGATTGCCTTGCCTCCAGCTCACTCCGGGTCCTGGCGCTTTCCCGCAGGAACTCCGCGAGGGTGCCCAGCAGCCTCCCGAGGTCCGAACCGCCCACCTCCCGGGTGAGCCGGAGGGCCTCGACGATCCGGTCCGCCACGGGATCGGCCAGACGGTCCTTGAGCCGGGTGAGTGAGGGATCGAACTGGCCTCCCGACCGGTAGTCGGAGCCAAAGTCCACAAACACGTGGCGAAGCTCCACGGGGCCCTTGTCGCCCAGCTGGATAAGAGCCTCCGGCAGCGACAGGCCGGCCCTGATGGCTGAGCGCAAATGATCAACGACGTCGGGCCAAAGCTGGCGGAGGACAGCCGTGCGCTTTCTGGCACGCCACCGGACCATCGCCATCGGCAGCCAGCCGCCAAAGAGGCCAAAGCATCCCGAGATCGGCCAAGACCCGGTAACTGCGAAGAACGCGAGCGTTGTGAAGGCCCCGAGTCCAAGGCACGAGGCGAGCAGCCCTGCCGCGCTGACCTTTTCGATGCCCGCCGACCGCAGGAGGTCCTCAAGCCGGCTGGTCCGGGGCCTGCGCCGCACGCTCTCAGGCGTCTCACACGCGGACCACCAGATCAGCAGGAGGCCGGCGCCGCCCAGCATCCCGACCAGCGGCGCCATCACCGCTGCTCCAGCAGCGCCGCGACGTCGTATCCGGAGCGGCCAAACTTTTCCGCGGCCGGCATGGAGTTGGCCTTGGGCAGAAGCTGCCCGCCCGACATCGTGAACACCATGGATGACTCGATGATCCCGTTTTCCACCCGGCGGCCCAGGGACAGGATCTCGGTGACCTGTCGGCGCCCGCTGGCGTGCCTGCTGCAATGGACCACCAGATCGATGCAGGACGCGACGGTGGGCACTACGAACGCACTGGAGATGTTGTCGCCGGCGAGCAGCGGCAGCGTGCAGATTTTCGTCACGGCATCATGGGCGGAGTTCGCATGCACGGTGCACATTCCGGGAAGGCCGGAATTCAAAGCGATGAGCATGTCCAGGCTCTCGGCCTCCCGGACTTCCCCGACCACCATCCGGTCCGGCCGCATGCGCAGGGCCTCCTTGACCAGGCGGCGCAGCGGAATCTCCCCCTGCCCCTCCAGGTTCGGCTGACGGCACTGAAGACCGACGACGTCGCGGAGCGGCAACTGCAGCTCAAAGATTTCCTCCACCGTGATGACCCGTTCGCGGGTGCCGATGCTGGCGGCGAGGCAGTTGAGCATGGTGGTTTTGCCCGCCTGGGTGGCGCCCGAGACCAGGATGTTGAGGCCGCTGGCGACGGCCGCGCCGAGGAACCTGGCCGCCTGCGGGGTGAGCGTTCCCAGCTCCACCAGGTGCTCGAGCCGGCTGGCTTTGACGACGAACTTGCGGATGTTGATGGCCCAGTGACGCCGGGTGACGTCTGGGATCACGACGTGCAGCCTGGAGCCGTCCGGGAGCGCCGCGTCCACGAACGGCGAGGACATGTCCAGGCGCCGGCCTGAGCTCTTCAACATCCGTTCCACAAGGTCCCGGACTTGCTGGTCCGTCAGCGAAACGGAGGTCAGTTCCGATTCGCCGTTGCGCGCCACATAGATTTCATTCGGCGCATTGAGCCAGATTTCCTCGATGCCCGGATCGTCGAGGAGAGGCTGGAGCGCACCAAAGCCCGCCACAGCGTCGAAGACGAATCTCCGGGCCGACTCCAACGGGCCCAGCGGGGGCAGCGGCGCCAGGAGGGCCCGTTCGTCGTAGTCGCTGACAGCCGCCTCGACCAGGCGCCGGACTTCGCCGGACTCCCGCAGGGGGTCAAGGCCCCGCCGGCGGATCAGCTCACGGACCTCGTCCTCAACAATGCGTACAGCCTCCACCTGGACCCCCATATGACTGCCGCCCCGGTGCCGGCGCGATGGGGTTAAAACTAGGGGCGGGCAACCGGTCCGGCAAGGGGTGCCGTGGGTGCATGTGGATAACCGCCTGGTTTCAACATGACAACTTTCACTTTGGTAACTCTTGAATCACTGGTCTCAGATGTCGGCCGATGTTAGGGTGAGCGCGTTAAGTCAGACATTCTCTCAGCCCGGCCAGCTCTCTTCGTAGCCCCTCGGGCGCGAGACCGTGTGGCGCGGCTCCCACAGCGTGCCATTGCCCCGGAGCGGAACATGAAGCGCACCCTTTATCCCCCCACCAGCCACCGATGCCGCCGGGCAGGGGCCATTCTCCTCGCCGCCACCCTGCTGGCCATCACCGGCGTTCCGTCGCCGGCAACCGCCGTCGAGCAGCCGGCCACGCCCCCGGCGTCTGCCACCCCTTCTGCCAGCCCGTCGCCGACGGCCACGAGCACCGTGCCGGCGGCATCCGCAACGGCCCGCCCGGCCGCCACGGCACCTGCACCGGCCGCCCCGGCGCCGGCACCGACCGCAACGCAGGCAGCGACCGC
>NZ_JBFTZL010000176.1:0-7734 GCF_056406825.1 Arthrobacter sp. P1_A5
CCCGGTGACGGGCACCAGATTGACGGGCCCGGATCAATGCCGGTCCTCAGCTTGTCCCGCGCAGCACAGACGCGGGCCACCTAACGCAGTGAATATTGAAGGGTAAGAAAACAGCTCATGAAGTCGCAGGAGATCACCAAGCGCTGGATCGACTTTTTTGTCAGCAAGGGGCACACCGCCGTGCCCTCCGCCTCCCTGGTCTCCAGCGACCCGTCCCTGCTGTTCACGGTGGCCGGCATGGTCCCGTTCATCCCGTACCTGACCGCCCGAGAGGAGGCCCCCTACCAGCGGGCCACCAGTGTGCAGAAGTGCATCCGGACCGGTGACATCGAGGAAGTGGGCAAAACCGCCCGCCACGGCACGTTCTTCCAGATGTGCGGCAACTTCTCCTTTGGCGACTACTTCAAGGAAGACGCCATCAAGTTCGCGTGGGAGCTCCTGACCACCAGCGTGGACGACGGCGGGTACGGACTGCCGCCGGAGCGGCTCTGGGTCACCGTCTATGAAGAGGACGACGAGGCCGAGCAGCTGTGGCTGAAGAACACCGGCATGCCGGCCGAGCGGATCCAGCGCATGGGCAAGTCCGACAACTACTGGTCCACCGGCCAGCCCGGCCCCGCCGGTCCCTGCTCGGAGATCTACTACGACCGCGGCCCGTCCTACGGCGTCGAGGGCGGCCCCATCGCCGATGAAAACCGCTACGTCGAGATCTGGAACCTCGTGTTCATGCAGTACCAGATCGACAACGTCCGCTCGAAGGTGGATTTCGACATCACCGGAGAGCTGCCCAAGAAGAACATCGACACGGGCCTGGGCATGGAGCGCCTCGCGATGATCCTCCAGGACGTCGAGAACATGTACGAAACGGACCAGGTCCGCCCCGTGATCGACCGGGCCGCGGCCCTCTCCGGCCGGGAGTACACCTCCGCGGAGTCCGCCGAGGACCCGCACCACACGGACGACGTCCGCATGCGCGTCGTTGCCGACCACATCCGCTCGGCCCTCATGCTGATCGCCGACGGCGTGACCCCCTCCAACGAGGGCCGCGGCTACGTGCTGCGCCGCCTGATCCGCCGGGCCGTCCGCTCCATGCGCCTGCTCGGCGTCGAAAAGGCCTGCCTGCCGGAACTGCTGCCCGCCTCGCGGGACGCCATGAAGGGTGTCTACCCGATCGTCGAGACCGACTTCGAACGCATCAGCCGGATTGCCTACGCCGAAGAGAAGGCGTTCCTGCGCACCATCGCCTCCGGCACCGCCCGCCTCGAGGACGCCGTCAAGGAATCCAAGGCCGCCAACCAGCCGCTCTCCGGCGCCGACGCCTTTGCCCTGCATGACACCYACGGCTTCCCGATCGACCTGACCCTGGAAATGGCCGAAGAGGCCGGGCTGAAAGTCGACGAGCCCGAGTTCCGCAAGCTCATGCTCGAGCAGCGCCAGCGCGCCCAGGCCGACGCCAAGGGCAAGAAGGGGTCGCACGCTGACCTCAGCGCGTTCCAGGAGCTGCTGTCCGCCGGCGAGACAGTCTTCACCGGCTACACCGAGCTCCAGGGCGAGTCCAAGGTCCGCGGCATCCTCTCCGGCGGCCGGAAGGTCGCCCAGGCCTCCACCGGCGATGAAATCGAACTGGTCCTGGCCGAGACGCCGTTCTACGCCGAAGCCGGCGGCCAGGCTGCCGACACCGGGCTGATCACCGGCGACGGCTTCGTCGTCGAGGTCCTGGATGTCCAGCGCCCCGTCAAGGGCCTCAGTGTCCACAAGGCAATCGTCCGCGAAGGCGAAATCGGTGCCGACTCGCTGGTTCAGGCCGCCGTGGACCGGGAACGCCGCCACGCCGCGGAGCAGGCCCACACCGGCACGCACATTGTGCACGCTGCCCTGCACCAGATCCTCGGCCCGGAAGCCCTGCAGCGCGGCTCCTTCAACAAGGCCGGCTACCTGCGATTCGACTTCGCCTGGGGTGAGGGCCTGAGCGCCGCCACCCGGTCCGAGATCGAGGAAGTCTCCAACATCGCCATCCGCAACAACTTCCGGGTGGAGACCAAGATCATGGGGCTTGCCGAGGCCAAGGCGCTCGGCGCCATGGCATTGTTCGGCGAGAACTACGGCAACGAGGTCCGCGTTGTGGAAATCGACGGCGCCTGGTCCCGGGAACTCTGCGGCGGCACCCACGTCGAGAACACCTCGCTGATCGGCAGCCTGTCCCTGCTCGGCGAACAGTCGGTCGGCTCAGGAAACCGCCGTGTCGAAGCCTTCGTGGGCATGGACGCGTTCCGGCACCTGGCCGCGGAGCGGGCGCTCGTCACCGAGCTCACGGAAATGCTGAAGGTTCCCTCCGGGCTGCTCGCGGACCGGATTTCCAACACCCTGACCAAGCTCAAGACGGCCGAGAAGGAACTTGAGCGGCTGCGCAAAGAGCAGCTCACTGCCGCCGCAGCCCAGCTGGTCGGCACCGCCCAGGATGCCGCCGGCGTCAAGGTCATCGCGCACGACGCCGGCCAGGTCAGCGGCGCGGACGACCTGCGCGGCCTGGCCCTGGACCTGCGGACGCGTCTCGGGTCCGAGGCCGCCGCCGTCGCGGTGGCCGGAGTCAGCAACGACCGTCCCGTGATCCTGGTCGCCACCAACGAAGCCGCCCGGGCAGCCGGAGTCAAGGCCGGTGCCCTGGTGCGCCTCGCCGCAGGCATCCTCGGCGGCGGCGGTGGCGGCAAGGACGACGTCGCCCAGGGCGGCGGGACCGACGCAGCCAAGGTCGGTGCTGCCCTCGGCGCCGTCGTGGACGCCATTACCAGGCGATAGCGGATCCCACGTGTCTGAAGCTGCTGTGGCCGGCGTCTACCCCCGGGGCGTGAAGCTCGGGGTGGACGTCGGCACCGTCCGTGTGGGGGTGGCCGTCTGCGACCCCGACGGAATCCTGGCGACGCCGCTGCGCACGCTGGCGCGGAACGTGAAGAAGAACACTGACGTGCGAATCCTGGCTGCCCTGGCCGCGGAGCTGGACGCCGTGGAGATTTTCGTGGGACTGCCGCGCACCATGAAGGGCGAAGAGCACGCCTCCGCCAGGATGGCGACCGAGTACGCACAGCTGCTGGTACTGGCCCTGCAGGACGCCGGATCCGAGGTGCCCGTGCGCCTGGTTGACGAGCGGCTCAGCACCGTGAGCGCCCACCGCAACCTGCACGAAGCTGGCATGAGCAGCAGGAATCACCGTACAGTTGTTGATMAGGTTGCGGCGGCAGGTATTCTGCAACATGCGATTGATATGCAAAAGGCCAGGGGAACGGAGGTCGGAAACCGCGTGTACGCGGAGTCTGCGCCGGGGCCGACCGGAGGCGGCGCACAGACCGGCCCGGCAGTACAGACGCACTCTTCAGAAAATGGAAGGCTACAGTGAGCCCGGTCAACAGTGATGACTCCTCCGGTGACGCCCTTGGTGGCGCCGGCCGACCGCTGACGCGCAAAGAAATCCGGGCCCGGGAAAAGCTTCTGGCCACCCAGGGCCACAACGTGATCCCGCCGCAGGCTTTTGAGACGGGACCGGACGTTCCGACGCCGGCAACGGCACCGGCACAGGAACAGGCACAAGACAGCGAACTGCCGCAGGCCGCACCGGAACTTCCCGACGCGGCACCGACAGTGCACGAAGAAGCCATTCGTGAAGAGCCCGTGCACGAAGAAGCCGTGCGTGAAGAGCCCGTGCGCGAAGAAGCCGTGCGTGAAGAAGCCGTGCGTGAAGAGTCCGTGCGCGAAGAAGCCGTGCACGAAGACTTCACGCAGCTGATCCCTGTCCGTGATGTACCAGTCCACGAAGTACCTTCCCGCGACGAGCCCGTCCGCGAAGACGCTGGCCACGAGGACGTCGTCTATGCGTCAGCGGGCCGGCTCGGCCACGGGGCCAGCCACGATGCGGCTGCCCATGACGCCGGCGTCCACGATGGCTACGCTCCGCACCCCCACGACGCGGCCCACCATCTCTACGACAGCTCCGTTGACCCCCAGGCACAGCCGCACCCGGAGGCCGAGTACCACGGCGACCCGGGCGAGGAGCTGATGGCCGGAGCGGTCCGCTACGACAAGGGACCGTCCAAGAAGGTCCGCCGGCGGCGCCGCTTCCTGGCACTGGTGCTGACCCTGACGGTCTTCGTCGTCGCAATCGCCGTCGGCGCACAGTTCCTCAAGCCCCTCCTGGGCGGGGACACCATGGCCGACTACCCAGGCCCCGGAACCGGTGAGGTCACCATCACGGTCGAACCCGGCGCCGGAACGCGGTCCGTGGCCACCGAACTTCAGTCGAAAAAGGTCGTGGCCAACGCGGACACCTTCCTCAAGGAGTTCACCGCATCCGGCGGTGCCCTGAACCCCGGCACGTTCTCGATGCGCCAGGAAATGAAGAACTCCGATGCCGTGGATGTCCTGCTCAACAAGGGCCAGAGCAAGGTCATGTACTTTGCGCTCAGCGCCGGGCTGCGGATCGGCGAATCCCTGCAGGCGATTTCCGAGGGCACCGGGATTCCTGTTCAGGATCTGAAAGCGCTCAGCGATGCGCCCGCGCAGTTCGGCGTCCCGGCCAAAGCCAAGAACCTCGAGGGCTACCTGGCGCCGGGGGAGTACCGCTTCCCGTTGGGCTCCTCCGCCAAAGACATTTTGCAGAAGCTCGTCGGCAGCACCCAGGATGAACTCAAGGCCCAGGGCGTTACCGATCCCGCGAAACAGTACGACGTCGTGACCGTGGCCAGCATCGTCCAGGCCGAAGGCGGCCAAGCCGAATATGGTGACGTCGCCGGCGCCATCTACAACCGCCTCAAGCCCAACAACACCGAGACCAACGGGCTCATCCAGTCCGATGCCACCGTCACCTACGGCCTGGGCATCCGCAGCTTCCACATCGACGAGGCCCAGAAGGCTGACAAGTCGAACCCGTACAACACCTACGCCAACCAGGGGCTGCCCGCCGGCCCCATCGGTTCCCCCGGCAAGACGGCCATTGACGCCGCCGCCAAGCCCAAGTCCAACAGCTTCCTCTACTGGGTCACCATCAACCTGGACACCAAGGAGACCAAGTTCTCCAAGACGCTCGCGGAACACAACGGCTACGTGGCGCAGTACAACGCCTGGTGCGAGGCCAACCCGGGACGCTGCGTATGACGCTGCGGGCGGCCGTCCTCGGGCATCCCATCAGCCATTCGAAGTCGCCCGCGCTGCACCGGGCCGCGTACGCCCACCTGGGCGTGGATATCGCCTACTCCGCCATTGACGTGACCGAGGCCGCCCTGCCCGATTTTATGAGGCAGGTCAGGGACGAGGTGCGCGCTGACGGTTCCTGGCGCGGCCTGTCGGTCACCATGCCGCTCAAATCGGCCATGGTGGCGGAAGTGGACGAGGTCCGGGGCGTGGGGCGCGCACTCGGGGTCGTCAACACGGTTGCGTTCGAATCAGACGGCGGCAGTGCCGGCCACACGCGACTGGTCGCGTACAACACCGACGTCACCGGGATCGTCAACGCGCTCCGGCACGCGGGGGCAGCCTCGGCGCCCACCGCCGTGATCCTCGGCGGGGGCGGGACCGCGGCAGCAGCCATCGCGGCGCTCAAGGAACTGGGGGCGGTGTCCGCCGAAGTGTTCGTCCGCGATGTCAGCCGCGCGGCGGAGGCCCGCGCGGCCTCCGCCGCCGTCGGCGTCCCCGTCCGGGTGCTTCCCCTCGCCGGGGCGGCAGCCGCCGTCGCCGCGGCCGACGTGGTCATCTCCACGCTGCCGCCCCGCGCTGCAGACGCACTGGCCGGTGAACTGGCCGAAGAGCTGGCKGCGAAACGTCCAGGAGAACTGCCTCCGCATGGCAGCCCGGGCGTCCTCCTGGACGTCGCCTATGATCCATGGCCCAGCCGGATCGCCGCGGTCTGGCAGGAAGCCGGCGGAACGGTGGTCCCCGGCCTGGAAATGCTGATCTACCAGGCGGTGGAGCAGGTACGGCACTTCACCGGGCTGGGCGGGGCCCTCCCTGCCGGTGTCACAGATGTGATGTGTGACGCAGTCGGGGCGCCCCGACGGGTGTTCTAACCGCCCGACATGGCAGGATGGAATGTATGTTGCGTTGGTTGACTGCCGGAGAATCCCATGGCCCGGCACTGGTCGGAATAATTGAAGGCGTGCCCGCCGGTGTGGAACTCACCAGCGCCCACATCAGCGAGGCGCTGGCCCGCCGCCGGCTCGGCTATGGCCGCGGCGCCCGGATGAAATTCGAGCAGGACGTGGTCACGATCCTCGGCGGAGTCCGCCACGGCCTGACCCAGGGCGGCCCCGTCGCCATCCAGGTCGGCAACACCGAATGGCCCAAGTGGGAACAGATCATGTCCTCCGATCCCGTGGAGCCCGAAATCCTGGCCGACCAGGCCCGGAACGCCCCGCTGACGCGCCCGCGGCCCGGCCACGCAGACTTCACCGGCATGCAGAAATACGGCTTCGACGAGGCCCGCCCGGTCCTGGAGCGCGCCAGCGCCCGCGAGACGGCCACGAGGGTGGCACTCGGCACGGTCGCCGCGGCCTTCCTCAAGCAGCTCGGCATCGAGCTCGTCTCCCACACCGTATCCATCGCCAGCGTCGCCGTGCCGGAGGGCCGGCCGCTGCCGGTGCCGGGCAACGTGCTCGCCCTGGATGCCGACCCGCTGCGCTGCTTCGACCGCGAAACCTCGGACGCCATGGTGGCCGAGGTCGACGTCGCGCACAAGGAAGGCGAAACCCTCGGCGGCGTCGTCGAAGTGCTTGCCTACGGCCTCCCCCCGGGACTCGGCAGCTACGTGCACTGGGACCGGCGCCTCGACTCGCGTCTGGCGGCCGCCCTCATGGGCATCCAGGCCATCAAGGGCGTTGAAGTCGGCGACGGCTTCCTGACCGCCGCGCGCCGCGGCTCCGCCGCCCACGACGAGATCGTCAAAGACGCGGACGGCAAGATCATCCGTACCTCCAACCGCGCAGGCGGGATCGAGGGCGGCATGAGCATTGGCGATGTCCTGCGCGTCCGTGCCGCCATGAAACCGATCGCCACCGTGCCCCGCGCGCTCAGGACGGTCGACGTCAGCACGGGGGAGGCCGCCAAGGCCCACCACCAGCGCTCCGACGTCTGTGCCGTGCCGGCCGCCGGTGTGGTGGCCGAGGCCATGGTGGCCCTCGTGATCGCCGAAGCGGTCGCGGAAAAATTCGGCGGTGACTCCGTGCAGGAGACCGCCCGCAACATCAAGGGTTACCTGGACAGCATTCCGGCGTCCCTGGACTCGATCGGCCACTAGTGCCGGCCGGGAAAACCGACGGGCCGTCCGTCGCGGCGGCGCCCGCGGCAAATATCGTTGGCCCGGTGGTCCTGATCGGACCGATGGCCGTGGGCAAATCGGCGATCGGACAGCAGCTCGCCGAGCACTTGGGGTGCGCCTTCATGGACACCGACGCCCTCGTGGTGGCCCAGCACGGGACGATCGCCGAGATCTTCGCCAGCCGCGGCGAGCACGCCTTCCGCGAAATGGAGGCCCGGGCCGTGGCCCAGGCCATCGAAGAGGCACAGGGCGGCACCGCCGTCATTTCGCTCGGCGGCGGGGCCGTCCTTGATTCCGGTACCCAGCAGCTCCTGGGCCGCTGTACCGTTGTTTACCTCGAATGCGACGCCGAGACTGTAGCGGAACGCATCGCCAGAAATTCGGGCCGGCCGCTCCTGGCCGGCGACGCCATGGGCCGGTGGCGGACCTTGTTCGCC
>NZ_JBFTZL010000177.1:0-7720 GCF_056406825.1 Arthrobacter sp. P1_A5
CGCCTACGACAAGCAGAGTGCCACCTCCATTGCCGGTTCCCTCGGAGCCGCCCGGGAAAACGCCCGCCGCGCCCGCGAGACCGTCTCCTCCGGGCTCTGGGAAAGCCTCAACACGACCTACTACGGGCTCAACCAGCACCGCAAGGACGTGGTGGGCACCTACCGGTTCTGCAACTGGGTCCTGGAGCGCACCGCCATGGTCAGCGGCCTCGCCGACACCACCGTCAGCCACGACGAGAGCTGGCAGTTCCTGGTCCTGGGCCGGTCGCTGGAGCGTGCGGACATGACCGCGCGCATGCTGTCCACCCGCGATGTCCTCTCGGCCGGCATGTCCTGGGTGAACATGCTCCGCTGCGCCGGGGCCTACGAATCCTTCCTGCGGACCCGCCGGGCGGCGTTCGGGGACCAGCACGCGGCCGAATTCCTGCTGCTGGACCGGCTGTTCCCGCGGTCCATCGTCTACGCGCTGCGCGACGCCGACGAGTGCCTGGCGAAGCTCGACCCCTCGGCCCAGCGCGTCGGCTTCATCAACGACGCCCGCCGGATCGTCGGGCAGGCCCGCACCTTCCTGGAGTTCCACCGCACCGATGACCTCATGTCGGAGCTGCCGGAGCACATGGAGCGTGTGCAAAAGGCCGTGTCGCAGGCCTCGGACGCCATTTCCCGTAAGTACTTCAATCAGGCAGACGAACTGGCCTGGGTGGGAGAAGTTTCATGACCCGGCTGAACATCGTCCACAAGACGGCCTACAAGTACAACAAACGCGTCACCCTGTCCTACAACGAGGCCCGGATGACCCCGCTGACGGACCCGCAGCAGGTGGTACTGGAATCCTCCATGAAGGTTTCCCCCTCGCAGGCGGCCCTGAGCAGCTACCGCGACTACTGGGGCACCCGGGTGACCGCCTTCGACATGCAGATGCCGCACGAGCACCTCGAGGTGCTGTCCACCACCACCGTCGAGGTGCACCGGGTCGAGAAGATCGCAACCGAGGCCGACATCGTCGGCTGGGACGTCCTGGCCGCACCGGAACGCCTAAACCAGTTCAGCGACTGGATTCCCCAGTCCCAGCTCACAGGTCCCGGCTCCGAGGTGCTCGCCATCATTCCCGGCGTCGTCGAGGGGAAATCGCCGCACGAGGCCGCCATGGCGGTCTTTGCCTGGATGCGCGGTGAAATGACCTACATGAAGGGCTCCACCGGCGTCACCACCAACGCCGAACAGGCCTGGAACCAGCGGCAGGGCGTCTGCCAGGACCTGGCACACCTCGCCATCGGGTCACTGCGCAGCTGCGGTATCCCGGCCCGCTACGTGTCCGGTTACCTTCACCCGCGTTCGACGGCGGAGCTCGGCGAGACGGTCGCCGGCCAGTCGCATGCGTGGCTCGAGTGGTGGGACGGCGAATGGCGCAGCTGGGACCCGACCAACCACAAACCCGCGGGGGACTTCCACGTCACCGTGGCCCGGGGCCGCGACTACCGCGACGTGCCGCCGCTCAAGGGCATCCTGTCCGGCGGCGGGGGATCGGCCCTCAGCGTCAGCGTGGAGATCACCCGCGTCGCCTGACCGCACGCCGCGCCCCCGCGTTGCGCTGTCAGATCGGGCTGCCCTAAAGCCCTCAGGGCAGCCCGATCTGAAAGCGCAAGAGGTGTTTTTTTGAGGGGCGCGGGTTATTCGAGACCGGAGCGCGTGGCGTCGTCCAACGGCGTCCACCAGGTCTGGGGCGGCACCACCTTGAACCGCCGGCCCGTGACGGTCTCCGGCGTAATCCGGACGAAATGTTCCTTCTTTCCGGCCTGCCACGGGAACAGCAACAGACCCACGGTGTCCATGACTTCCTGGGGGTTCTGCACCGGCGCGGCCTGGCCCTTGATGACGACGCTCCAGGCGACTCCGGTGTCCGCGTTGATGCCGTCGGCCTCCAGCGCCACAGGCGTGCCGCCGGTGGCCGCCTGCAGCTTGGTGCCCTCCGCGGTCCGGAACACCAGCGTGCCGTGGTCCACTTTGTAGTTGATCGGGAAGATATCGGGGTGGTCGTCCACCCAGACCGCCAGCCTGCCGACGGAGACGCTGCGCAACAGCCGCCAGCATTCGTGGTGGTCGAGGTCTTCGACAGCGTGGGTCTGGTCCTTTGGCTCGTGACGGCCCGGGCTCGATTCAGTGCTCATGCCGGCGAGCGTACGCGGCCGGGCTGACGGCGGCTAGGGCAAATGGACCCAGCCGCCGGGTTAATCTCCGAATTCTGAGGCTTTCCTGAGTCGTTCGCGCTATTCTGGCAGAGGGCCGTCAGCGTCTACATTGGCCGGAGCGAACTGGGGGCAATGACATGCATTCAACGGGTGAGGGCTCAGGCCATACCGTGTCCGAGCCAAATCCCGTAGTTGAGGAGCTACTGAAGGGGTTCGGCGCACGGGCGGAAGAGCTGCTTCAATCCAAGGAACGCATGGCCGGCCTGCTGGAAGCCGTCGTCGCCCTGGCCGAGGACCTGAGCCTGGATGCTGTCCTGGAGCGCGTGGTCGAATCAGCGTGCCGGTTGTTGCATGCCCGGTTCGGCGCCCTTGGCGTCATCGGTGATGACCACGCGTTAAGCCACTTCATCACTGTGGGCATCGATGGCAATCTGGCACGGCAAATCGGTCCGCTGCCGACCGGCCACGGAGTCCTTGGCCTCCTTATTACGGACCCGTTGCCGCTCCGGCTGCATGAACTGAGCAAGCACCCCGAGGCCTACGGATTCCCCGCGCACCACCCTCCCATGCAGTCCTTCCTTGGTGTCCCGGTCCGCGTCCGGGACGTGGTGTTCGGCAACCTCTACCTCACCGAAAAAGAAGGCGGGGAGGACTTTTCCGCCGAAGACGAGGCCCTGGCCGTCGCCTTGGCGGCGGCGGCCGGCGTCGCCATCGAAAATGCCCGGCTCTACGACGACGCCCGCCGCCGGGCACGCTGGCTGGAGGCCTGCATGGACGTCTCCGGGCTGATGCTGAGCACGGACCGCGACTACACCTCGGGCGGCCTGGACCCGATAGCCGGCCGGGCGCTCCAGGAGTCAGCGTCCTCACTCGCCCTGCTGGTGGCACCCGCCGCCAATGGCGTGGCCCACGTGGTGATCGGCGTTGCCGGTGAGCGTGGCACCGCGTTTTCGGGGCGGTCACTGCATCTGGACTCAGAGCTCCTGGAAGGTGTCCTCGAAGGCGGCGAGCCGGTGCTGTTCGACGACGCATCCGAAGTGTTGGGGGAGGTCGACGGCGCAGTCACCGGCCCGCTGCTGGCAGTGGCGCTGAGTACCCAGGGTGCCCACCATGGCCTCCTGCTGCTGGCACGGGACAAGGAGTCGGTGCGCTACGCCCGGACCGACATCGAAATGGGGGCCGTCTTCGGCTCCCACGTGGCCCTCGCCTTGGAACTGGCCCGGGTGCACCGGCTGCGCGAGGAGCTTCTGGTCTTCACCGACCGCGACAGGATCGCCCGGGACCTGCATGACCTCGTCATTCAACGGCTGTTCGCCGCCGGGCTGAGCGTGCAGAGCCTGACCCGTTTCACCAAGGAGGATCTGGCGCTGGAGCGCATCCGCAACATCACCGGCGAACTCGACGAGGCGATCCGCAGTCTGCGCGACACCATCTACTCGCTCAAGAGCAACACAGGCGAGATCGAACTGCTGAGCGGCCGGATCCGTCGTGTCACGCGCAGTTCGTCGAAGTCCATGCCGTTCCCGCCGCGCCTGACCATTACGGGACCCGTGGATGCCGTGACACCTGACAAGGCCGACAATGTCGTGGCCGTGGTTTCCGAGGGGCTCAGCAACGCCATCCGGCACTCCGGGGCGGATACAATCTCGGTCTCGGTTGCGGTCGTCAGGGGCCGGGTGACGGTGGTGATCAGCGACAACGGCGCCGGATTCGCCCAACCCTCAAAACGCAACGGGCTAAGCAACCTCGAGGACCGGGCGCGCATGCTCGACGGCGAATGCACCATCACGAGCGCGCCCGACTCCGGTACCAGCCTGGAATGGTCGGTGCCGCTTTAGCCAGCACGCCCGAAGGTCCGGTTTCCGCGGAGCCTACCCGACGCTGCGGGGCCGGATTACTTCGCCGGTTCTCCCGACGGCGGCCGCCGGAAATCCCGGGCTGGCGATGAAGACGGCGGCCTGCGTGCGGCGTTCGAATCCAAGCTTGGCCAGCAGGGACGACACATAGTTCTTGACGGTCTTTTCCGCCAGGAACATTTCGGCGGCAATCTGCCGGTTGGTCAGTCCGCCGCCCACCAGCTCCAGGACCTTGCGTTCCTGGGGCGTGAGGGAGGACGTGCGCGGGTCGACCTCTTCGGCCTCCACCAGGCTGTCCACGACGCCGGCGGCCACGCCTTCCTCGAAGAGGGACTCGCCCGCTGCTGCCCGCCGCAGGGCGCCGATCAGGTCCGTGCCGCCGATCTCCTTCAGCACGTATCCGCTTGCCCCGGCCAGGACGGCGCCGCGCAGGGCCTGTTCGTCGTCGAAGCTCGTCAGGATGATGCAGTTCAACGACGGGTCCACCGACCTCACGTCCCGGCAGACCTCGATGCCGGTCCCGTCCGGCAGGCGGGCGTCCAGCACACAGACATCAGGATGCAGTGCGGGAATCCGCCGGGTCGCCTCCACCGCGGATCCGGAACTGCCGACGACGGCAAACCCCTCGCCTTCGAGAAGCTCCTGCAGCCCGCGCCTGACAAGTTCGTGGTCATCAAGGATAAAGACTCGGATCACCGCCTGCCCGCCATCAGGTGCAGTGAGACCTGCGTCTGCCCAGGCAATCATGATTCTCCCGTCCGGCCGCTTGCGGGGCCGCTCGATGCTCTTAGTAACACGCTGATTCTTGTAACGAGATGCTGTATTTCATCTGCTGACCCCAGCCTCTGCCATTCTTGTGCACCGGGGCGGCGCGGACAAGGGTCATAGTGCCCAACAGGCCGCCTCCGGCCCGTTGCCCGGAGCGTTTCCGGGTCGCACGCCGGCCGGGGTGCGTGCATGCCTTTTGGCCCTAGGCGCCTGGCCGGGCGAAGGCAATCATGGGAGCGTCGCCATCTGGCGCGGGAAACTCGGCCGGTACGAGGCAAGGATGGCAATGAACGAAGTCAGGGACGTCCGCACGATCGTGGTAGGTGTTGACGGCTCGGACGCTTCGGTGTCCGCGCTGCGGCATGCGCAGGGCCTCGCGGTGCCTCTGGCCGCCAAGGTGGTCGCGCTGGCGTGCTGGGACTACCCGCCGGTGTACGACGGCTATGTCGCCGTCGGCATCGACGACTTCGATGTCCGGGCCGGCGAAATCCTGGCCGAGGCGGTGGCGAAGGCCTTCGGCCCGGACACCCCGGACAACGTCGAGGCCCGCCTCATCCAGGGGCACCCCCGCCGCGTGCTGATCGAGGAGAGCAAAGCCGCGGACATGCTCGTGCTGGGCCGCCGCGGCCACGGCGGATTCGGTGGGCTGTTGCTCGGATCGGTGAGTTCCGCCTGTGTGGCACATGCGCATTGCCCGGTGCTGGTGGTCCACTCGCCAGAACACGGCTGACGCCGCAATCCTGCCGGAGGATTCTATTCGAACGTGGCCCGGCGCGGATCCGAGAGCCGGGTGCTCCACACATCGGGCCGGTTGACCTTGAAGCGTCGTCCGGTCAGGGCTTTGGGAGCCACACGCACGTAGTAGGCCTTCTCGCCGGGCTGCCAGGGCTCCAGGAGCAGGGAGTCAATTTCGTCCTTCTCCTCCTGGCTCTCGATGACCTCGGCTTCCCCGCGCGCCATCACGCTCCAGGCCGTCTCGTCGCGGGCCTCGTAGCCGTCGATCTCGAATGCAACCGGCTTGCCTGTGATCGCGCCCCACAGCTTCGTGCCGCCGGCGGTGCGGAAGGCAATCGCCCGCCGTTCGAGGACGAAATTTACCGGGAAGATTTCCGGATGGTTGTCTACGATCAGCGCCACGCGCCCCACGACTTCGGTATCGAGCAGCGCCCAGCACTGGTCCATGGTCAGCGAGTATTCCGGCGAGGGCGTGGTTGAGTCCATGTCGAGCCACGATACGGGCCGCCCCGTAACCCCCATTAGGGCCATAGGTCCCGCGGCGGACACGTATGTGACGGATGCCGCGGCCCGCCGGCGCCGGTCACCAGGGACTGGGGGTCACCACGGACTGGGCTTGTAGTCCTTGAGGAACACTCCGTACTGGTCCTCGCCGGATTCGCCCATCACGATGGGGTCGTACACGCGGGCGGCGCCGTCAACTAGGTCCAGGGGCGCGTGGAAGCCCTCTTCCATGAGGCGGACTTTGGTGTAGTGCGGGCGCTCGTCCGTGATCCAGCCGGTGTCCACGGCCGTCATGAGGATGCCGTCGGCGTCGAGCATTTCCTGGGCGCTCGTTCGCGTCATCATGTTCAGCGCAGCCTTGGCCATGTTCGTGTGCGGGTGTCCGGGGCCCTTGTAGGCGCGGGAGAACTGGCCTTCCATGGCACTGACATTGACGATGTACTTCCGCCGCGCGGTGGAGCGTTTCATGGCGCCACGCAGCCGGCTGACCAGCAGGAACGGAGCCGTCACGTTGCACAACTGCACTTCGAGCATCTCCAGCGGGTCCACCTCGTCCAGCACCTGGGTCCAGCTGTTGATGCTGGCGAGGTCCGGGACCAGTCCGCCCGCATCGATCGCGGTGCCGGAGGCAATCCGCTCCAGCGACGCCGACCCGGTGGACAGGGCCAGGGACGTGATCGCGTCACCGGCCAGCACTGGATGGTCGAGCACGCTGCTGGCGAGGGCAAGCGGGTGCTTGTCGTGGGCGTGGCCGAACGTGACGAGCTCCGGGCCCCCATTGGCAGCCTGAAGGGCGGCGGGCAGCGGCTCGTCCTCGGCGTCCACGAGCGGCTTGTAGGCGTTGCCGGAGCGCCGCACCGTCTGGGCCGCGTTGTTGATGATGATGTCCAGCGGTCCTGCGGCATCCAGGGAATCCGTCAGGGCCATCACCTGGGACGGGTCGCGGAGGTCGATGCCCACGATCCGGAGCCGGTGCAGCCAGTCGGCGCTGTCCTCCATCGCAGCGAAGCGGCGGGCGGCGTCCTTCGGGAACCGGGTGGTGATGGTGGTGTGCGCGCCGTCCCGGAGGAGCCGGAGCGCGATGTACATGCCGATCTTCGCCCGGCCGCCGGTCAGCAAGGCCCTGCGGCCGGTCAGATCGGTGCGGGCGTCGCGCTTGCTGTGGCTGAACAGGGCGCACTCGGGGCACAGCTGGTGGTAGAAGGCATCCACCTGGGTGTAGTGCTGCTTGCAGATGTAGCACGGCCGGGACCTGATCAGGCGGCCGGCGATTTCCCCGGTGGCGGACGTGGCGAGCTTGTTGCCGCGCGTCTCGTCGTCGATCCTGTCGGGGGCCGCCGTCGCCGTCTGTGCGATCACGGCGCGGTCCGCCTCGGCGATCTCATCACGCTTGCTGACCCGCCGGTGGCGCTTGACGGCCTTGAACATTTTCCCGGTGGCGCGGCGCACTGAGACGTAGTCCGGGTGCTCCTCGTCATAGGCGTGGATCGTGTTCAGTACCTTCAGGCAGGCCTGGATTTCCTCCGGGGTCAGCTCGGCGAGACCAAGATCGGCAAGACCAGGCTCGGCAGAGGGAAAGTCGGAGGACAGATCGGGGGAGCTCATTGCCCTAATTTTACAGGGTGCGGGGAGCYCGGCCGGACGTGCCTGCCGGGCCCCCGCCTGCCT
>NZ_JBFTZL010000178.1:0-7705 GCF_056406825.1 Arthrobacter sp. P1_A5
CGCAGGCGGTCCGGGCCCAGCAGTTCCCRGATCTGCGGGTCCTGGAAGCCCTGGTCAGCGCCGGGCACGGGCTGAGCCTGCTGCCGCGGTACACGGCGGTCGGCAACCAGGGCCGGGGGTTCGTCCTGCGACCGCTCGAGGGCGTGAAGGCCAGCCGGAGCATCGTGGCGCTGGCCCGTCCGGACGTGGCGGCCCGGACCACCATCCAGCAGGTCCTGGCGATGCTCAAGGCCGAGGCCCAAGGTGTCGCCGAGGCCCCGGAACTGCGTGACGCGGCTCACCGGGCCTAGGTCAAAGGGGGCCCCGGTTTCATGATGTGAGACGAGAGTCCACTATTTGATCGAAATATTCCCGGTTTTCCGCTTAACGCTCCGTTCTTGGGTCGTTGGCGCCTGTAGCAGAGCCCTAGACTTTGAGCCATGAGTCAGGACACCCAAACAGCAGCAGACACCAAGCCGGACATCAAGCCCCGCAGCCGGGTCGTTACCGATGGAATCCACGCCGCCCCCGCGCGCGGCATGTTCCGGGCGGTCGGCATGGGCGACGACGACTTCGCCAAGCCGCAGATCGGCGTGGCGAGCTCGTGGAACGAGATCACCCCCTGCAACCTTTCGTTGAACCGGCTCGCCCAAGGCGCCAAGGAAGGCGTCCACGCCGGCGGCGGGTTCCCCATGCAGTTCGGCACCATCTCCGTCTCGGACGGCATCTCCATGGGCCACGAGGGCATGCACTTCTCCCTGGTGTCCCGCGAAGTCATCGCCGACTCCGTCGAGACGGTCATGCAGGCCGAGCGGATCGACGGCTCTGTGCTCCTGGCCGGCTGCGACAAGTCGCTGCCGGGCATGCTGATGGCCGCTGCCCGCCTGGACCTGGCCGCCGTGTTCCTCTACGCCGGCTCCATCATGCCCGGCTGGGTCAAGCTCGAGGACGGCTCCGAAAAGGAAGTCACCCTCATCGACGCGTTTGAGGCCGTCGGTGCGTGCGCCGCCGGCAAGATGAGCCGCGAGGACCTGGACCGCATCGAAAAGGCAATCTGCCCGGGTGAGGGCGCCTGCGGCGGCATGTATACCGCCAACACCATGGCCTGCATCGGCGAGGCCCTGGGCATGTCCCTGCCCGGCTCCGCCGCACCGCCCTCCGCGGACCGCCGCCGCGACGCCTTTGCGCACAAGTCCGGCGAAGCCGTGGTCAACCTCCTGCGCCTGGGCATCACTGCCCGCGACATCATGACGCGCAAGGCGTTCGAGAACGCGATCGCCGTCACGATGGCCTTCGGCGGTTCCACCAACGCCGTGCTGCACCTGCTCGCGATCGCCCGCGAAGCCGAGGTGGAGCTGACGCTGGAGGACTTCAACCGGATTGGCGACAAGATCCCGCACCTGGGCGACCTCAAGCCCTTCGGCCGCTACGTGATGACCGACGTCGACAAGATCGGCGGCGTGCCGGTGATCATGAAGGCACTGCTCGACGCCGGCCTGCTGCACGGTGACTGCCTCACCGTCACCGGCAAGACCGTGGCCGAGAACCTCGCCGCGATCAACCCGCCGGACCTGGACGGCAAGATCCTGCGCGCACTGGACAACCCGATCCACAAGACCGGCGGCATCACCATCCTGCACGGCTCGATGGCCCCGGAAGGCGCCGTCGTCAAGAGCGCCGGTTTCGACGCCGACGTCTTCGAGGGCACGGCCCGCGTGTTCGAACGCGAACAGGGCGCGCTCGATGCCCTGGACAAGGGTGAAATCCACAAGGGCGACGTCGTTGTGATCCGCTACGAAGGCCCCAAGGGCGGCCCCGGCATGCGCGAGATGCTCGCCATCACCGGCGCCATCAAGGGCGCGGGCCTGGGCAAGGACGTCCTGCTGCTGACCGACGGACGGTTCTCCGGCGGAACCACCGGCCTGTGCATCGGCCACGTCGCGCCGGAAGCCGTCGACGGCGGCCCCATCGCGTTCGTCAAGGACGGCGACCGGATCCGCGTGGACATCGCGGCGCGCACCTTCGACCTCCTGGTCGACGGCGCCGAGCTCGAGGCCCGCAAGGTCGGCTGGGAGCCGCTCCCGGCCAAGTTCACGAAGGGCGTGCTCGCCAAGTACGCCAAGCTCGTCCACAGCGCCTCCACGGGCGCATACTGCGGGTAGTGCCTTCCCTGGGTGGACGGCGCTGAGCGCCGTCCACCCAGGGAGGACCAGCTAGTGGACACCATTGTCCAAATAGTGAGACACGGGCCGGGCTCGTTGACACCCGTCTCACTCAGAGGGAAAACTGAACGCATGACCGAGATCGTTACAGCCGGAGCCACTGAATTTGAGTGCACTGCAGTCGAGAGCGCTGCAGGTGTTTCCGTCGTACTTACCAAGCGCGTGGCTCAATAGCCTTCACTGGTAACGAACCGTCACGCGCAACCCCTCGAAGAGCCCGCCGGCTGAGGGGTTTTTTTATTTCCCGCAGCACCAGCCGCACCACCAGAACAAAAACAGTAGTTCCACGATCACCGAAGATCCACAAAGGAAGAGTCCGATGAGCAAAGGATCGCCGATCAGCCCCTCGCTGATGGCCACCAAGTCCACTGGAGCCCACAAGGCTCCGGAACGCGTCGAACGTCCGGCTGACGCCGGCGTCGACTCTGCTGCCGTCTCTCCTGTCCTCGGACCGAACAACGTCGTACCCCCGACGGTCATGACCGGTTCGCAAGCAATTGTCCGCTCGCTCGAAGAACTCGGCGTAAAGGACATTTTCGGTTTGCCCGGTGGCGCGATCCTGCCCACCTACGACCCCTTGATGGCTTCCAAAATGAACCACGTTTTGGTCCGTCACGAACAGGGAGCCGGCCACGCCGCGCAAGGCTACGCCATGGTTACCGGACGGGTTGGCGTCTGCATCGCCACCTCGGGCCCGGGTGCCACCAACCTCGTTACCGCCATCATGGACGCCCACATGGACTCCGTGCCGATAGTGGCCATTACCGGCCAGGTCTCCAGCGGGGTGATCGGCACCGACGCATTCCAGGAAGCGGACATCGTCGGGATCACCATGCCGATCACGAAGCACTCCTTCCTGGTCACGGACCCCAACGACATCCCGCATGTGATGGCCGAGGCGTTCCACCTGGCGTCCACCGGACGCCCGGGCCCGGTCCTCGTGGACGTCGCCAAGGACGCCCAGCAGGGCCAGATGACGTTCTCCTGGCCGCCCAAGATCGATCTCCCGGGATACCGGCCGGTGGTGCGCGGCCACAGCAAGCAGGTCCGYGAAGCCGCCCGGCTCATTTCCGGTGCCAGCAAGCCCGTGCTCTACGTCGGTGGCGGAGTGGTCAAGGCCCACGCCTCGGCCGAGCTGCGTGAACTGGCCGAGCTGACCGGCGCCCCCGTGGTGACCACCCTGATGGCGCGGGGCGTTTTCCCGGACTCGCATCCCCAGCACGTGGGCATGCCGGGCATGCACGGCACGGTTTCCGCCGTGACAGCCCTGCAGCAGTCGGACCTGCTGATCACCCTGGGCGCCCGGTTCGATGACCGTGTGACCGGCATCCTGAAGTCCTTCGCCCCGAACGCCAAGGTCATCCACGCCGACATCGATCCGGCGGAAATCTCCAAGAACCGCACGGCCGACGTCCCGATTGTCGGCTCGGTCAAGGAGATCATCCCGGAGCTGACCGAGGCCCTGCGCCTGCAGTTCGAAGCCTTCGGCACCCCGGACCTGACCACCTGGTGGGCCTTCCTTAACAACCTCAAGGAAACCTACCCGCTCGGCTGGACCGAACCCGAGGACGGCCTCAGCGCCCCGCAGCGCGTCATCGAACGCATCGGCGCCCTGACCGGTCCCGAGGGCGTCTATGTCGCCGGCGTCGGACAGCACCAGATGTGGGCCTCACAGTTCATCAAGTACGAACGCCCGCACGCCTGGCTCAACTCCGGCGGCGCCGGCACCATGGGCTACGCCGTGCCGGCGGCCATGGGCGCCAAGGTGGGCGAACCGGACCGCGTGGTCTGGGCGATCGACGGCGACGGCTGCTTCCAGATGACCAACCAGGAACTGGCCACCTGCGCGATTAACAAGATCCCCATCAAGGTCGCCATCATCAACAACTCCTCCCTGGGCATGGTCCGACAGTGGCAGACCCTTTTCTACGAGGGCCGCTACTCCAACACCGACCTCAACACCGGCCACGACACGGTCCGCATCCCGGACTTCGTCAAGCTGGCGGACGCCTACGGCTGCGCTGCCTTCCGGTGCGAACGCGACGAGGACATCGACGCGACCATCCAGAAGGCGCTGGAGATCAATGACCGCCCGGTGGTCATTGACTTCGTCGTGAGCCCCAACTCGATGGTGTGGCCGATGGTCCCCGCGGGGGTCAGCAACGACCAGATCCAGGTTGCCCGCAACATGACCCCGGAATGGGAAGAGGAGGACTGAACATGACCCGCCACACATTGTCCGTTCTGGTCGAAGACAAGCCCGGTGTGCTGACCCGCGTCGCCAGCCTCTTCGCCCGCCGGGCCTTCAACATCAATTCCCTGGCCGTCGGCCCCACCGAGGTCCCGGGCATGTCCCGGATGACCGTGGTGGTCGACGCCGATGGCGAGCTGATCGAACAGGTCACGAAGCAGCTGAACAAGCTGGTCAACGTGATCAAGATCGTCGAGCTCACCTCCGAATCTTCCGTACAGCGTGACCACATCCTGGTCAAGGTACGTGCGGATGCCGCAACACGCCTGCAGGTCACCCAGGCTGCAGACCTGTTCCGCGCTTCAGTGGTCGACGTCTCCACAGAGTCGGTGGTCATTGAGGCAACGGGCCACCCCGAGAAACTCACAGCACTCTTGTCAGTGCTTGAGCCATTCGGCATCCGCGAAATCGTGCAGTCCGGCACCTTGGCCGTTGGGCGGGGATCCCGCTCCATGAGTGACAGGGCCCTCCGCAGCGCGTAACACCGCCGGAGCCGCCCCGTTGTACCGCAGCACCACAGACAATATCTACGAAGAATCCACTCAAAAGGAGACACCCCAGTGACTGAAATGTTTTACGACGACGACGCCGACCTGTCGATCATCCAGGGCCGCACCGTCGCCGTCATCGGTTACGGCTCCCAGGGCCACGCCCACGCCCTCAGCCTCCGCGATTCCGGCGTTGACGTCCGCGTCGGCCTGAAGGAAGGCTCGAAGTCCCGCGCCAAGGCCGAGGCCGAGGGCCTGCGGGTCCTGAACGTTGCCGACGCCGTCGCCGAGGCCGACCTCATCATGGTCCTGACCCCGGACCAGGTCCAGCGCCACGTCTACGCCGAGGACATCGCCCCGAACCTGCAGCCGGGCGACGCCCTGTTCTTCGGCCACGGCTTCAACATCCGCTACGGCTACATCCAGCCCCCGGCCGACGTCGACGTCGCCCTCGTCGCCCCCAAGGGCCCGGGCCACATCGTGCGCCGCGAGTTCGAAGCCGGCCGCGGCGTGCCGGACCTGATCGCCGTCGAGCAGAACCCGTCCGGCAAGGCCAAGGAACTGGCCCTCTCCTACGCCAAGGCGATCGGCGGCACCCGTGCGGGCGTCATCGAGACCACCTTCACCGAAGAGACCGAAACCGACCTCTTCGGCGAGCAGGCTGTCCTCTGCGGCGGCGCCTCGCAGTTGATCCAGTACGGCTTCGAAACCCTCACCGAGGCCGGCTACAAGCCCGAGGTCGCCTACTTCGAGGTGCTGCACGAGCTCAAGCTGATCGTCGACCTCATGGTCGAGGGCGGCATCGCCAAGCAGCGCTGGAGCGTTTCGGACACCGCGGAATACGGCGACTACGTCTCCGGCCCCCGCGTCATCACCCCGCAGGTGAAGGAAAACATGAAGGCTGTCCTCGCGGACATCCAGGACGGCACCTTCGCCAAGCGCTTCATCGACGACCAGGACGCCGGCGCGCCGGAGTTCAAGGCACTGCGCAAGAAGGGTGAAGACCACCCGATCGAGGCCACCGGCCGCGAACTGCGCAAGCTGTTCTCCTGGATCAAGAACGAAGACGACTACACCGAAGGGTCAGTCGCCCGCTAGGCATTGCCCGGCAGGGGAGCCGGACACCACATCCTGGGGTCCGGCTTCCCTGCTGTCCAGCACCACCCGCACCACCCGATTCACCAAAATCCCCACCAGATACACAAGAGAGCTAAAGAGGTCACCGGTGACAAGCACCAAACCTGTCGTACTCCTCGCTGAGGAACTTTCGCCCGCCACAGTCGAGGCCCTCGGCCCGGACTTTGAAATCCGCCAGACTGACGGCTCCGACCGTTCCCAGCTGCTCTCCGCGATCGCCGACGTCGACGCGATCCTGGTCCGCTCCGCCACCCAGTTGGACGCCGAGGCCATCGCCGCCGCCAAGAACCTCAAGGTCATCGCCCGCGCCGGCGTCGGCCTGGACAACGTGGACATCAAGGCGGCCACCCAGGCCGGCGTCATGGTGGTCAACGCGCCGACCTCCAACATCGTCTCCGCCGCCGAACTGACCGTCGGGCACATCCTGAGCCTCGCCCGCCACATCCCGCAGGCCAGCTCCGCCCTCAAGGACGGGGAGTGGAAGCGCTCCAAGTACACCGGCATCGAGCTCTTCGAGAAGAAGATCGGCATCATCGGCCTGGGCCGGATCGGCGCCCTCGTCGCGGCCCGCCTGAAGGGCTTCGACACCAAGATCCTCGCGTACGACCCCTACATCACCTCCGCCCGGGCCGCCCAGCTCGGCGTGCAGCTGGTGACGCTCGACGAGCTCCTGGCCCAGTCGGACTTCATCACCATCCACATGCCCAAGACCCCGGAAACCGTCGGCATGCTCGGCGCCGAGGCGTTCAAGAAGATGAAGAGCACGGCGTACGTCGTCAACGTCGCCCGCGGCGGCCTGGTGGACGAGGAAGCCCTCTATACCGCGCTGCAGGCCGGTGACATCGCCGGCGCCGGCGTCGACGTCTTCTCCAAGGAACCCAGCACCGACCTGCCGTTCTTCAAACTCGACAACGTCGTGGTGACCCCGCACCTGGGCGCCTCCACCGACGAGGCCCAGGAGAAGGCCGGCGTCTCCGTCGCCAAGTCCGTCCGCCTGGCTCTGGCCGGCGAACTGGTCCCCGACGCCGTCAACGTCGCCGGCGGTGTCATCGCCCCGGACGTCCGCCCCGGCATCCCGCTGATGGAAAAGCTGGGCCGCATCTTCACCGCGCTGACCCATGCCTCCCTCACCCAGTTCGACGTCGAGGTGGCCGGCGAGATCTCCTCGCTCGATGTCAAGGTCCTGGAACTCGCGGCGCTCAAGGGCATCTTCGCCGACGTCGTGACCGAGCAGGTCTCCTACGTCAACGCACCCGTCATCGCCGAGCAGCGCGGCATAAACGTCCGCCTCATCACGACGCCGGACACCGAGTCGTACCGCAACGTCCTGACCCTGCGCGGCGCCCTCAGCGACGGCAGCCAGATCTCCGTCGCCGGAACCCTGACGGGCCCGAAGCAGATCCAGAAACTGGTCGGCGTCAACGGCTACGAGGTGGAAATCCCGATCAGCGAACACCTCGTGGTGGTTGCCTACTCGGACCGCCCCGGCGTGATCGGCACGATCGGCCACATCCTGGGCATGAACAACATCAACATCGCCGGCATGCAGGTGGCACGCCAGACGGAAGGCGGCCAGGTGCTGGCCCTGCTGACCATCGACAGCTCCGTGCCCCAGCAGGTCCTTGACG
>NZ_JBFTZL010000179.1:0-7645 GCF_056406825.1 Arthrobacter sp. P1_A5
TGGGTGGGGTTTGGGTGAGGCTAGTTGGGCCGGCAGCGCGGAAATCAGGCGGGGGTGTGGGCCGCGGCGAGGGAAGCGAGCGTGGAGACCAGGAGCCGGCGTTCCACCACCTTGATGCGCTCGTGCAGGGATTCCTCGCTCTCGCCGTCCCCGACCGCCACGGCTTCCTGCGCGATGATGGGGCCCGTGTCCACCCCGGCGTCGGCCCAGTGCACCGTGCAGCCGGTGACTTTCACGCCGTAGGCCAGCGCGTCGCGGACACCGTGGGCGCCGGGGAAGGACGGCAGCAGCGCCGGGTGCGTGTTGAGGTATTTGCCGCCAAACGCGTCGATGAAGTCGGCGCTGACAATCCGCATGAAGCCCGAGGACACCACCACATCCGGGGCGAAGCCGGCGACGGCCTCGGTCAGGGCCGCGTCCCAGGCCGCCCTGTCCGGGTAGGCCTTGAAGTCCACTACAAACGTGGGAATCCCGGCGGCGGCGGAGCGTTCCACCCCGAACGTCCCCGGCCGGTCGGCGCCGACGGCGGCGATCTCGACGTCGAGCGCGCCGGACTTCACGGCATCGATTACTGCCTGGAGGTTGGAGCCGGTGCCGGAAACGAGGACAACTATGCGCATGGTCCTAGCTTATGGGGCCGCTCGCGTAAGCTGGAAAACATGAATCCCCCCACGGAATCCGGCAGCGGCCAGTCCGACCGGCAACCGGTCGGCCAGGCAGCACAAGATTCCGCACGGCTGACGCACACCCTGTTCCGGCTGTTCGTCATCGCGGTCCTGGGCTCGTTCTTCGTCTTCCAGCTCGACGTGGGTTACGTGTGGCTGACGGCGCTGCTCACGGTGGCGGGGATCGTGCTGGGCATCGTGGTCCTGGTCCGGGCGGTGAAATACAAGGAATCGCGGCTGGTTCTGTACGGCGCGATATCCGGACTGGTGGTGTCGGCGGTGATGCTGCTGGTGGTCCTGGCCTCGACACTGTTCTTCAACCAGATCCGCGATTACCAGCAGTGCGTCCGCTACGCCCTGACGCAGCAGGCAACCTCGGAATGCAGGACGCAACTGGAGAAGTCCCTGCCGAGGCAGCTGCCCACGCAGCTGCGCTAGCAGCCGAACCCACACTCCGGGCTAGCGGCTGCTGACCGTCTCCAGGTCTGCCTCGCGCAGCTTCTGCTGGCGTTCCAGCCACGGTCCGGCCGCGTAGCCGATCATGACGCCGATCCCGACCTCCGCGGCCACGAACAGTGCCGTGCGCAGCGGGTCGGGCCCGATCTCCGTCAGCCGACCGATGCCGGCAGAACCGCGGGCCAGCCAGGCGAGCCCCGCCGCGAGCAGCCCGGCGACGGAGCCGATCACCGCGCCCAGCACCAGGGTGGAGGCGGCGGCGGTAAACCAGCGGGCCCGGATCTTGATGGACAGCCATTCATCGAAGTGGTTTTCGCCTTCGCGCAGGAACCACCAGCCGGCCAGCGCCCCGGCCAGCGCCGGCACCACCAGGGCCACGAAGCCGAAGTCGAGGGACCCGGCCGGCAGTGCGGCGAACACCGGAACGGACGGCAGCGGCCCGACGGCGGTCCCAAGCGGTCCGGCCAGCGACCCGACGCCCAGGGCGAACCCCGCGCCGGAGATCCAGGCCAAGGCAAAGACGACGAGGTTGGGYAGGAAGCCGAGCTGCACGATGGTGAGGACACCGCCGCCCATGGCGCCGGCGTCGAGCCCTTCATAAACGGCGACCACAAGGTTCCAGTGGATGAAGAGGTCAACGGCCAGCAGCGCGGCGGACATCGCCAGGCTCGCCATCAGCGCCACCGAGCCTGCCTTGATGGCCGAACCCAGATAGGACCCGGCCCAACGCGAGTGCTGGCTGGTACGGGACAGCCAGGCCACTGCGTCGACGCCGATCAGCCGGCTCCACGACCCGGCCTCGCGGCGCGCACCCACCACCATGCCGAGCCCGAACGGGACGAGGGGAATGAACGCGGCGGCCCACAGGCTGATGCCGACGTCGGCCGTGCGGCAGACGAAGCCCGTCGCAATCCCGAATCCGGCATACGCCAGCCAGGAGCCGAGCAGCGCCTGCCAGAGCTGGTCCGTATATGAGGCGCGGGCAAGGCGCCGTCCGGCGCGCCAGGCGAGYAGGAACGGGATGAGGGCCAGGCCCAGCGGAATGAGCGAGAGCGTCCCGGATTCCGGCTGCGCGGCGGACCCGGCACCGGCGGTGTCCAGCAGCAGGGGCACGCCGTGGATCAGCAGCCAGGCCTGGCCGGCCAGGCGCGCCAGGACATCGAATCCGTCATGCTGGAATCCGGCCGTGGCCCAGACCATGACGATCGGGGCCACCACCACGAGGGCGGAAATGACGGCGGCCTGGGCGGACTCGAGGGCACCCTGCAGCCACAGGGGCATGGGAAGGCCACGTTGTCCGGTCTGATCAGCGCGCAGTTTCATCGAGATCCATGGTGCCACGGGCCCGGCACCCGGCCGGTTTCCGACAGGCACATTGGCCGGATCCGCCGGATTTGCCGTCGGGGGCCCCCGGCGCTTTTTGCACACCCCGGTCGTAAAATTGTAAATGTCCGCAATCAGTGGTTGGAGGCAGATAATGACTACCGCATCTCCTCATGCGCACGGCGTTCATTTTGGTCGGACAGATGTACAGAACGTCGGCATGGGTGCAGGTATCGTCCTGATCGTCGTGGGCATCTTGGGGTTCATCCCCGGCATCACTACGAATTACAGCGAACTGAGGTTCTTCGGGCCCGATTCCAAGGCCCTGTTCCTGGGCCTGTTCCAGGTGTCGATGTTGCTGAACATCGTTCAGCTCGCGATCGGCGCCACCGGCCTGACCATGTCCCGGACTGCCATGGGCGCCCGGAATTTCCTCATGGGCTCCGGTCTGCTGTACATCGTCCTTAGCATTTACGGTTTCATCGTCGGCGTGGATTCGGCGGCCAACTTCCTGTCGCTGAACACCATGGACACTTGGGCCTTTATGGTGATGGGCGTAGTAATGGCCGGCGCAGGCTGGCTGATGACAAGGCACCTGGAAGAAGACGTAAAGACCCGGTCATCAACCCCCGGGACATAGGGAGCCGCGAATGAGTAACGTTTCATAGTATTCAGAAAATTCGTACTACCTGCTGGTGCAGTGGTTTAGCGGAAACGCGGCCGCTGCACCAGCTTTCTGTGTGGCGTCTGGGGCTGCCCGAMGGCGGAGCCTCCCGGCACGCCGGAAGGCCGGGACTTTGTGAGTCCCGGCCTTCCGTGATGCCCTGCCGCTGCCGTTGCCGCCGGTGATGATGCGGGTGCCGCGGCGGCTCGTTAGCTTGCGTGTTCCTGAACGCGGGGCGGAACTGTGTCCCACTCCGTTTCGGTGGCACGCATCCAGGGAAAGGGCAGCAGTTCCTTGATCCGGACCTTGCCCACCTCGCCCCCGGCATCGACCAGTACAGATGTCTCGGTTCCGTAAGAACGCAGCAGCTCCCGGCAGAGGCCGCACGGGTTGGTGACCTGGGGGTGTCCCTGCCCGTCCATGCTGACGGCTACCACGGAGTGGATTGCTGGCTCCTGGGCCATGCGGGCATTGGCGAGGGCGCTGGATTCGGCGCACACGTTGATGCGCTTGGCGCCAATGTGCAGTCCGAGATAGATGGCCCCCGATTCACCGCGCATGGCRGCAGCCACCCGGTGGTTCTCGTTGTGGTGGGCGGTGAGCAACAGCGCGCGCGCTGCCTCGTAAAGCTCCACGTCGGAGGCGTCGAGATCAAAGGAGATCACGTTTGCCTGCAAGCCGTTTGTGTCCGGGCGACTGGCGTCCATGAGGGTTCCCACTTTCCGTTCCTGCTTACCRCTGTTCTTGCGTGCCTGTGTTCTGGCCTGGCTGTTTTGGTAACTGGCTGTTTTCGTAACCGGCCGTGGTCGTGGCCGGCTGCGTGCTCTACCGGCCGATGAAGATGCCGTTCTTCTTCCGGGCGAGCAGGTAGAAGAMGATGCTGAGCGCCGACAGGACGGCCACGTAAACGGGGAAGATCCAAGAGGCGTTCATGGACTGGAGCCAGACCAGGAGGTAGGAGGCCGTGCCACCGAAGAGGGCGACGCCCAGGCCGTAGCCGAGCGCGGTGCCGGCGCCGCGGCAACCCTTCGGCATCAGGGAGCTGGTGACCACGTTGTACAGGGTCATGTTCAGGACCAGCACAACCGAGCCGCCGAGGAGGACGGCCGCGAAGCCGGCGATGCCGGGCTTGACGTACATCAGCATCAGGAACACGGACGGAATGGCCAGGGCACGGGTGATCAGGAACCACTTGGACATCGACTTGCCGTCAGCGACCTTGCTGATGATGAGGCTGCCGACAACCAGCACGACGCCGAGGATGGTGGTGAGCGCGAAGACGGCGGTTGCGTCCTCCTTGAAGCCGGTGCGGGCCGCCGTCGGGAGGCCGGTGTTCCAGGCGTAGTTGTAGGCCTGCGCCGCGCCGACGACGAAGGTGATGGCCAGGACGCTGAGCCAGTGCTTGCGCACTCCACCCCAGACGGTCTTGGCGGAGTTGTTCGCCAGTTCTTCCGGCCTCATGGTTTCCGGAAGCGTCCGGCGGAGGTAGACAACGACGAAGCCGAAGGCTGCGCCGACGATGAACGGCACACGCCATCCCCAGTCGGCCATGACGGCCCCACCGAGCATCAGGGACGAGAGGTAGCTGACCAGCGAGGCGAGCAGGATGCCTGCGTTGACGTAGAAGGAGATGATGCCGGCGACAAAGCCCTCGCGTCCTTCGGGGACGAGTTCGACGGCGTGGGCGGTGGACAGCGGAGCTTCGACACCGGTGGAGATGCCCTGAACGATGCGGCAGACCAGCAGGATGACGCCGGCCGCGGGGCCAATCTGGTCATAGGTCGGCGACACGGCAATGATCAGGGTGGTGATCGCCATCATCATGATGGACCAGAGCATTACCCGCCGTCGTCCGATCCTGTCGGCGAAGGTCCCGAGCAGGATGCCGCCCAGCGGACGGAACGCGAAGCCGACGGCAAAGACTGCCAGCGCGCTCAGCGTCGCGGCAACGGGGTCCTGCGACGGGAAGAACTTGGGTCCGATGAAGGCCGACAGCAGGCCGAAGACCATCCAGTCGTACCATTCCAGGGTGTTTCCAAGTCCAAGGCCGAGCAGTCCCCGGCGGACTTCCGGAGATAGCCGGGACTTGCGGCCGGTCTCCAGGTCAGTCTTGACGACAGTGTCAGTCATGATTCCTTTTTCCTTCCCCCGCACTTTCGGGGTGCGTGAGGGTACGGATTGCCGGCGGGCACCCCCGTTGGGGTCGCCGGCAATCGAAACTATCGTTTGGCTTGGTCCGCGGGCGGGACCGGCTCGCCACATGGGAGGCGAGTTAGCCCAGATAGCTACGCATGCCTCTTCGTAGCGCTTGAATGCAAACGGGCCATCCAGCTCGGCAACAAGGAACTGGTCCCTGGTGACCGGCCAACATCGTGCTCTGCGGATGGCTTGGCAGATGTCACGGCAGCTTTGCTTAAGGAAAGGAACGGGTTCGCGGGTCGGATGCACCTTCCGCCAGAAGGCTGTGCACCCTAACCTGTTTGAAGCATTCCTGCCCAAAGTGTTGCGGCTCACACAACTATATTGAAGATCTTCACAGAGTCAATGGTTTTCGGAGAAGTCCCGTCCGCCCGCGGCGGGCCGGGCCCAGGCCGGATCACAAAGCCCCACGTCAGGCGCAGATTCAGTCCGGAACCGTAAAAATATTCAGCAAAACCTTGATTCGCTAAAAGTTTTCACTATAGTTATGTGTGTTAGCTCACCAAGAGAGAGTCGGAGCATGACCAACGAAATCGTCACGGGACATTCCCCCGCCGGCACAAGCGTCCTTCTTGCCACCGTCGGCAACAAGGTCCGCAACATGCGCAAGGACAAAGGAATGACCCTCGCGAAGCTCTCGGAAGTCACTGGCCTCAGCCCGGCGATCGTCAGCCAGATCGAACGCGGCCTGGCCAATCCCTCTTTCACCACCTTGGCGCAGCTGGCACACGGCCTGGACATTCCGGTGGGGAAGTTCTTCCTCGGACAGGAGGAAACCAGGTCCCCCGTGGTCCGCAAGGCCGAGCGGCGGAACCTCAAGGGCGTCACCAAGAAGTCCGTAGGTGAAGCAGTCTACGAACTGCTCACCCCGGACCTCAACGGTGCGCTGGAGGCCCAATGGATCGTGAGTCCGCCAGGCCACGACACCAGCGCCACTCCTTTCCGGCACAGCGGCGAGGAATTCGGCATCGTGCTCTCCGGCCGGAAGGACATCTTCCTGGACGGCGAGAAGTACACCCTGGAAGAAGGCGATTCGATCACCTTCTCCTCGGATACGCCCCACTGGTACAAGAACAGCTACGAAGAGGTCTGCGTAGCAATCTGGGTTAACGCACCTCACGCGTGGTGATCCGCCGGCCCTAGCCGCCGTCACCCTTTCTCCGGTCCGGACGCCTCTTCTATACCGCGGTGTCCGCCGGAACCCCTCCAACAGCCCGCACCACGGCCCGCAACCGGCCGCGATGCGTCATACCCTCTGCCGGGTCGATTTCGCGGTCAGCGTTGCCGCGTTACTGCCGGGCACCGTCTTCTACGTCACCGGCACCGTTCCAACGGCACCCGTTCCCACGGCACGCCTCTAACGGCACTTCGGCCGAAACAGTAAGGATCCCCCATGAACCCGTCCACAGCCATGTCGTCGCTGGAACTCAGCACCACCACGGCGGACCTCACCGCCCCTGTCATCTCCCGCTCCGACGTCCTCGTCGTCGGCGGTGGCCCCGCAGGCGTGGCCGCAGCCGTCACCGCGGCCCGCTCGGGCGCCTCTGTCACGCTGCTGGAACGCTACTCCGCCCTGGGCGGCCTCGCCTCCGGCGGCATGGTCCTGGTGCTCGATGACATGATCAACGGCCAGGAAATCACGGTCACCGGCATCGTCTCCGAGTACGTCGAGCGGCTGCAGAAGCTGGGCCTGGCGATCGTCCCGCCGGCCGATGACCGCAAGACCTCCGAGGAACTGTGGAACAAGTGGGGCCGCTACGGCACCTTCGACTTCCACTCCCACACCACCCCCAAGCCCGTCTGCTACGCCGCCGCCTTCGACCCGGACGGCTGGAAGCGTGTCTCCAACGACCTCGTCCGCGAGGCCGGCGTCAACCTGCGCCTGCACTCCTGGTTCTCCCGCCCCATCGTGGACAACGGCGTCATGAAGGGCGTCATCTGCGAGACCAAATCCGGCCCGCAGGCCTTCATGGCCGACATCGTCATCGACACCACCGGCGACATCGACGTCGCCTCCCGGGCCGGCGCCAGCTACGTCAAGGACAGCTACCTCACCACGCTCGTCTTCCGCCTGGGCAACGTGGACACCAACGCCGCGGAGGCCTTCGAACAGGCCAACCCGAAGGAAGCCCGCGCCATCAACCGCAAGATCAAGCGCCTCCTCGGCGGCGCCTGGGAACTGTGGTGGCTCAAGACCCCCATCGACGGCGTCGTCTGGTGCAACGCACCCCACATGACCGGGTTCGACGGCGTCGACCCGGCGGACATGACGGCCGCCGAGTTCGCCGCGCGGGACCGCATCACCGAGGCCGTGGACTACGTCCGCGCCAACCTGCCC
>NZ_JBFTZL010000180.1:0-7606 GCF_056406825.1 Arthrobacter sp. P1_A5
GATATCTGCTGACGAATGCCCACGTGGTGGGTGGCGCCCAGTCCGGCCACGCAGTCTTCGCCGACGGCACCAGCACGGCCGTTGACGTGGTGGGCGCCGACCCGCTCTCCGATCTTGCCGTGGTCCACGGCAGGGCACCCACCGCGGCGCCGGCTGAACTCGGCGACGCCGAGTCCCTCCGGGTCGGCCAGCTGGTCATCGCCGTGGGCAATCCGCTCGGGCTCGCCGGCTCCGTCACCGCCGGCGTGGTCAGCGGGCTGGGCCGTTCGATCCCGGTCTGGTCCGGACGGAGCCGGCGCGTGATCGAGGACGTCATCCAGACCGACGCGGCCCTCAACCCCGGCAGCTCCGGCGGGGCGCTGGCAGACGCCCGCGGGCGGATCGTCGGCATCAATACGGCCGTGGCCGGTGTTGGGCTCGGGCTGGCCGTTCCCATCAACGCGACGTCCCGGCGGATCATCGCGTCGCTGCTCAAGGACGGCCGCGTCCGCCGGGCCTACCTGGGCCTGGTCAACACACCGATCCAGTTGCAGCCGAGCGCCGTCGTCCGGACGGGCCGCAGGGAGGGCCTGCTCGTGGTCGAAGTCCTCCCGGATTCCCCCGCCGAGCGGGCCGGGCTACGGACCGGCGACATCCTCCTGAAGGTCGGACACATGTATGTGTCCAACGCCGAGAGCCTGCAGAAACTGCTGTTCGCCGAAGCGATCGGGGAGCCGCTGGACCTTGCCGTGCTCCGGGACGGCGCGGACCTGCGACTGGTGGCCGTGCCCGCCGAGATGACCGATAACCAGTAGGGAAACCCGGTCCGGACCGGCGGTTTCAACCCGCTGGAATTTGCCCGCCGGGGGCCTAATCGCTGCCCGGCTAAACTACTTGGGTCCGCATAGCGGCGGCCCGCGGAATTACTTGGTTGGCGCCGCAATCACCTGCCCTCCGCTCCGCGCGCTTACTCAGCGGTACTGACCCCTGTACGCGTCTTTCTTTGGGCGAAAGATCGGGTAGCGGCATGCCTTGTTGCGCCCCGCCGGGCGTGTCACGGTGTCATTGGAAAGCCGGAGGGAACAGAGCCTCAGTACGGCCTGGTTTCGATGTTGATCCGGCTCTCCATAGACGATTAAGTTCGTTTTACCTGGGGAAATCGGAGAACATCGTGGATAGCCCAAAGGAAACAGCACCTTCCATTTCGGTCCGCCTCTTCGGATCATTCGAAGTGCGCCGGGACGGCGTGGCGCTCACCGCCGCCGAMATGGGCGGATGCAAGCCCCGGCACATACTGGAAATCCTTCTCCTGAACCTTGGCACGCCCGTGTCCAAGACCCGCCTGATCGATCTTCTCTGGGGCGCCGGAGCCAGTGACGGCTCCGTTGCGACCCTCGAGAGCTATATCAGCGGTATCCGCCGTGCCATCCAGCCGGGGCAGACCAAGACCGGCCCGCTCCGCACGGCCAACAGTGGCTACGTCCTGGATCCTACGCTCGTGGACCTCGATCTGTTCCGGTTCCGGGACCTGGTCCGCGACGCCGGTGAGCTGGCTCCGGCGGAGGCCTACCCCCTGATGCTCGAGGCCCTGGAGATTTCCGCCGAGCCGCTGCTCGGGTTCGAACTTGCCTCCGACTGGGCCGAAGAGGCGCGCGCACGCCATGCAGCCGAGAAGGTGGCGCTGCAGATCCTCGCGGCAGAAACGGCGGCTCTGCTGGACAAACCAGACGATGCCGTCAACCTGGTCCAGGCTGCCATTCGCGCGGAGCCCCTGAACGAGCGGGCCTGGACGGTGCTGGTGACCGCCTATGAACAGGCAGGCCTGCCGGCGGAGGGCCTCGCGGCGTATGACCGCTGCCGGCGGCTCTTCGACCGCGACCTTGGCTGCAGCCCCGGTCCGGCCCTGCAGGAAGCGCATCTGCGGCTACTGCGGCAGCGCGCGGAAAGCAACTCCGAACTCTCCGAGGTACTGGCGGCGCTGCTCTATCTGGGTGAGCGGTTGAACGGGCCCAAGAGCCGGCAGCTGCCGGCGGCGGAGTCCCGGCGCATGCATGAGAACGCCGGGCGGGTGCTTGATTCCTTCCTCCAGCGCGTCCGGGCCGCGGTCTGACCCCCGCGGGGCCGCCACCGTTGGACCGGCGGCGCCGAATTGATGACCGAGATGGCCGCCACAGGGACGCGGGCGTTAGCTTCGTCACGTGGCCGGGATTCTCGGGGAATTCCGCCGCGCCGGGCCTCATACTGGGAACATCCCCGGCGGGCAGTCCCACCGCCGGGCGTGAGGAGGGCCCATGGAAACCTTGAAGAAAGTCGTCACGAACGAGTACTTCCCCGCAGCCGCTGTGCTGTCCGGAGTCATCCTGTTCTGGGTCCTGGGCCTCTTCGGCGGACTGTCCCTCCTAAGCACCCGCCAAAGCCCGGTGACCACCCTGACGTGGATGATGTTCGTCTACGCCGCAGCGGTGCTCTCGCCCCTGGCCGGGCTTGTCGCCGCCATCGACCTCGTGCGCCGGTGGCTGCGGAACCGGCAGGCGGCCGCGGCGGAATCCGCCTAGTCCGCCCCGCCTGGCCTATCCCGGCGCCCGGTCCATCCCGGCGCCCGGTCAGCCAGCCGGCGCCATGCCGCTGCCGGCGCCCTCTGTCAACCGAAGCGCGACTGTTACTCGAAGCGCGACGGATCACCCATGCCGCGCCGGACGATTTCTGCGACGCCGCTGGAGTAGTCGATCACAGTGGTTGGCTCGGCACCACAGTCGCCGGAATCGATCACGGCGTCCACCACGTGGTCCAGGCGTTCCTTGATCTCCCACCCCTGAGTGAGTGGCTCTTCCTCATCGGGAAGCAGCAAAGTGCTCGACAGCAGCGGCTCGCCAAGCTCAGCGAGCAGCGCCTGCACGACGTGGTTGTCCGGAATGCGCACGCCAACAGTCTTTTTCTTCGGGTGCAGCAGCCGTTTCGGGACCTCCCTGGTCGCCGGCAGGATGAAGGTATAGCTGCCGGGCGTGACGGCCTTGATGCTGCGGAACACATCGTTGTCGATCTGGACGAACTGGCCCAACTGGGCGAAGTCCTTGCAGACGAGGGTGAAATGATGTTTGCCGTCCAACTGCCGGATGGTCCGGATCCGGTCCAGGGCCTCCCGGTTACCCAGCTGAGCGCCCAGCGCGTAGCAGGAATCCGTGGGGTAAGCGATCAGGCCGCCTGAGCGCACGATGTCCACCGCCTGGAGGATCGAACGGGGCTGGGGGTTCTCGGGGTGCACATCGAAGTATCTCGCCATGCCAAGAGCATACGCCCGGCGGCCGCCCGGACGACCACAGCGGAGCCCGTCAGCCGACCCGAATGTCCCGCGGCGGAGCGGGGCCGGCCGCTGCTTGTGCACAGACAGTTCTGTCTGATACTTTCATTCCGGTGTAGACAAACCTGTCTACACCCCACTCATGCAGGTTTGCGGCAACGAACACCGAGAGCGAGAACCGAATGCTGTCAATGGCAGGAAAGACAGTTCTGATCACCGGAGGCACCGGCGGGATCGGCAAGGCCACGGCTCTGGGTCTGGCCGCCCTGGGTGCGCGGGTTGCCATCACTGGACGCAACGCTGACAGGGCATCGCGGGCAGCTGAGGAGATCCGGGCTGTGGCGTCGGCCCCCGTCGAGGTGTTCACCGCCGATCTCTCCTCCCAACGGGAAGTCCGCAGGCTGGCCGACGAGGTGCTGAATACCTTGGACCGCCTCGATGTGCTGGTCAACAATGTGGGCGGATTCTGGAACACCCGCCGCGTCACCGTGGATGGACTTGAGTACACCTTCGCCCTTAACCACCTTGCTCCTTTCCTGCTCACCAACCTTCTCCTTGAACGGTTGAAGGAGAGCGGACCGGCGCGGATCGTAACGGTCTCGTCCGGCGCCCAGGCCATGGCCCGGATGGACTTCGCGGACCTGCTGGCCGAACGGTCCTACTCGGGGCAGCGGGCGTACAACCAGTCGAAATTGGCCAACGTCTTGTTCACTTACGGACTCGCCGCACGTCTCTCCGGCACCCACGTCACCGCAAATGTGCTCCACCCCGGAGTCGTGGCGACGGCGTTCGGAGCCGAAGATCCGGGCCGGCTGCAAGAGTTCCTGACACCGCTGGTTCAGCGGTGGATGAAAACCCCGGAGCAGGGCGCCCGGACCTCCATCTACCTTGCCTCGGCGCCGGAGGTCGAAAACGTCACCGGCCAATACTTTGCCAACAGCACTCCCAAGAAATCATCAAAACGCAGCTACAGCCAGTCCGATATTGACCGCCTCTGGCAGGTCAGCTCGGCTCTGGTCGGCCTCGAATCCGACTCTGAAAGAAGCACGAACCTTCCATGACCCCACAGCGCACGCTCGTCCTTGTTGCCCACCCCGACCTGGAAAGCTCGCGGATCACCGCGCACCTCACCTCAGCCATCATGGACTTGGAGCACGTGACGGTGCATGACCTCTCCGCCGCCCACCCGGACCGGCGGTTCGACACCGCCCGGGAACAGGAATTGCTGCGCGGGCACGACACCATCGTCTGGCAGTTCCCGTGGCACTGGTACTCCGTCCCGGGGGTCCTGAAGGAGTGGATGGACCAGGTGCTCACCTACGGCTTCGCGTACGGCGCCGGAGGCGACGCCCTCCACGGAAAGCGGCTCCAGCTGGTGCTGTCGACCGGCGGCCCTGAATCGTCCTACGCGCCGGCAGGACACAACCGCTTCACGATGGAGGAGCTCCTGCGCCCCCTCGACGCGACCGCGCACTTGTGCGGCCTGGAGATGGCCCAGCCACTCATCCTGCATTCGGCACCCCGGGTGGACGCCGACGAACTCGGCCGGCACGCCGCCCGGTACCGAGAACTGCTGGCTCCCGCGTCGGTCGCCGCGCGGTAGCCGGAATCCGGTGCGTCGGATCAGACGCACCGGGGGAGCGGCGGTCAGGCGGCCTGGGCGGCGGACATGAAAGCAGACCCGCCGGCCCGGCTCCGCACAGGCTTTGCCCGGCCGGGTAGCCCGTTGCCGCCAGCAGCAGCACCGCCAGCGTCCAGCGCAGGGCCTCGTCCGCCGTCATGTCCACACAGTCACAACTGCTCGTCGTGGTGGATCCGTTCGCCGAGCTGCCGCAACGGCTCCCCGCTGCCGCTCCACTGCTGGGCTATGAACTCTGCCGCGATGGACACCGCCGTTTCCTCCGGGGTGCGGGCGCCCAGGTCCAGGCCGACAGGACTGTGAAGCCTGGACAACTCGGCCTCAGTCAGTCCCGTCTGCCGAAGCCGTGCCATCCTGTCCTCGTGCGTGCGCCGGGATCCCATGGCGCCGATAAAGGCCACGGGGCTGCCGCGCAGGGCCACCTCAAGGACGGGGATGTCGAACTTCGGGTCGTGGGTCAGGACGCAGAGCACAGCCCTGGAATCCAGCAGGCCTTGGGCAAACTGCTCGCTTAGGTACCGGTGTGGCCACGCGTTGACCACCTCGGCGGCGTCGGGGAATCGCGCCGGCGTCGCGAATACGGACCGCGCATCACAGACGGTCACCCGGTAGCCCAGGAACGCGCCCAGCCGCGCCAGCGCCGCGGCGAAGTCAATGGCGCCGAAAACGAGCATGCGCGGCGGCGGCGCATAGCTGGCAAAGAAGACGCGCATGCCGGTGTCCAGCCGCTCGCCGTCCACACCGTAGTTCAGGATGCCCGTCCGGCCGGCGGCGAGAAGACCCTGGGTGTCGTCGCCGACGGCGCGGTTGGTCCGGTCCGAGCCCAGGTCACCCCCGCAACCGTCCGGCCTGACAACCAGGTGCCGCCCCACGCGGCCGGCATCCGGGTGTTCGATGATCGTGGCGACGCCCACGCGGCGCCCGGCGGTGATGTCCTGCGCGACGGCGTCGAGTTCGGCAAAGCGGTGCCGGGAAACAGGTTCGACGAAGATATCGATGATTCCACCGCAGGTCAGGCCCACGGCAAAGGCATCGTCATCGCTGATCCCGTAGCGCACCAGGGCCGGCACGCCGTCGTCCTTGACCTGGGTGGCGAGCTCGTACACGGCCCCCTCGACGCAGCCGCCGGAGACGGATCCCACGGCCTCGCCGCCGGCCGTCACCAGCATCGCCGCCCCCGGGAGCCGGGGCGCAGATCGGAATGTGCTCACGACGGTGGCCAGGCCTGCCGTGGCACCGCTTCGCCAGTCGGGCAACATGGCCGCGAGGACATCACGCATCGGCGCTCCTCAGAGCCTGCCGCACAGCCGGAGCAGCCGGAACGCCGAACGCCGGCCGGCCCAGTACGCGATGCACGCCACGACGGCGATAACGCCGAGGACCTTCACCGGGCTGGCCAATTGCTCCGCCGCGATTCCCTTGGCGAGGCTCAGCGCATCCAGGCTGCCGTCCGGCGCGGCCTCCGCCGCGATTCCCTTGGCGAGGCTCAGCGCATCCAGGCTGCCGTCGGGCGCAGCTGCCGCTGAGACAGGCACAGGGACCGGTTCCGGCGCCGACGCGGGGACCGGAGCCGGGGTGGGTCCGGGGACCGCCGCAGGGGTCGGTCCGGCAGGGGCTTCCTGCGCAGGGGGTGCTGCCTCAGTGAGCATGGCCTGCAGATTTTTCGCGAAGAGCGACATCATCTGCTCAGTGACGCTGCCGATCACCCCCTTGCCCATGGCCGCTGCCTTGCCAGACAGCGCCAGGTCTGCGCTGACGGAACCCCGTGTGGCCGCTCCGTCTTCGGCCAGCACCAGGGTGACGGTGGCCTCGGCGGTGCCTTGTCCGCGCGTCTCCTGGGCCTTGCCGCCAAGGACCGCACGATGTTCCGGGGCGTTTCGTTCAATGACGTTCAGCAGGCCCTTGTATTGCATCGTGACCGGGCCGAGCTTTACCGTCATGCCCACTTGGTAGGCGTCGTCCGTGAGCTTGTTCAGGATCCTGGCCCCCGGAAGGCAGCCGGCCACCCGTTCGAAGTCCATCAGCGTGTCCCACACCTGGCTTATCGGTGCGACCACCGAGAACGTGCTGTCAATGTGCATGGGCTGGTTCCTTGCCTCTCGCTCGTTCGTGCGTGTCCTGTGAATGCGGCCCCTCGCCGCGAATGGCGGCAGCCACCTGCGCCAAGGCCCGGTAGCTGTGGCCGCTGACGAAGGCGTCGCAGTAGGGCAGGGCTGCCGCCATGCCGCCGACGAGGGGCCGGTACTGCGGGGCTGCCTTGCGCGGATTCACCCAGATGATCCGGTGGGCGAGCCGGCGCAGGCGGGCCATCTGCGCCGCGACCTGTTCCGGATCCTCGTAGGCCCAGCCGTCCGAAAACACCACCACCACAGCGCCCCGCGCCAGTCCGCGGCGGCCGTGTTCGTCGACGAAGCGCCGGAGGCATTCGGCGATCCGGGTTCCGCCGGCCCAGTCCGGCGCGGAGACAGCGGCGCGGGCCAGGGCCTGGTCCGGATCACGCAGGGCCAGTTGCCGTGTCAGCCTGGTCAGCCTGGTGGAGAAGACAAAGGCTTCCGCCCCGGCCCGGGTCACGGCGCCCTGCAGGAAGGATACGAAGACCCGGGAGTAGGGTTCCATCGATCCCGAAACATCGCAGAGCAACACCAGTTTGCGGCGCTGCTCGCGCCGGCGGGCATAGAGCAGCGCCGGGG
>NZ_JBFTZL010000181.1:0-7394 GCF_056406825.1 Arthrobacter sp. P1_A5
CCGTGGCGCTGCGCCGGCTCGGCGAGGCGGCCGGCCCCGAGGCCGTGCGGCAGTTCGCCGTCGAGCGGTTCGCCGACATGGAGCGCCGCTACGCGCCGGAGATCGAGCAGGCAGGACCGGACATCACGGCCCGCGCCCAGGCTCTCTCCGCGGCGCTGAGCCGCGACGGGTTCGTCGCCTCGGCGCAGTCGATCGAAGCCAAGGCCCCGCTCCCGGCGGCGCTCTCCAGCGTCCAGCTCTGCCAGGGGCACTGCCCCATCCAGCACCTGGCTGCCCAGTTCCCCGTGTTCTGCGACGTGGAGACCGACGTGTTCTCCCGGCTGGTCGGCGTCGATGTGCGCCGGCTGTCCACMCTGGCGCGCGGCGGGCACGTCTGCACCACCCACATACCTACGGGCCGTCCGGCCGCCGTCGGGACTCCCAGTCCCGCCGCACCGGTCAACCCGGACGAAGTATCCAACCATCTCCAAGAAAGGCCGTGATGACGGACCAACTATCAGAGAAGAAGGTTGCTGGCTCTACTGTGATTTCGGAGATTCTGGAAAAGAATCCCGAGCTCCACGGAATTGGCACCTATGAGTACGGCTGGGCCGACAAGAACGACGTCGGGGCCAACGCCCGCCGCGGCATCGACGAAGACGTTGTTCGCGATATTTCGGCCAAGAAGAACGAGCCGGAATGGATGCTCGACCTCCGGCTCAAGGGCCTGAAGTACTTCGACCGCAAGCCCATGCCCACCTGGGGCGCGGACCTGTCCGGCATCGACTTCGACAACATCAAGTACTTCGTGCGCTCCACCGAGAAGCAGGCCGCCACCTGGGAAGACCTGCCCGAGGACATCCGGAACACCTACGAGAAGCTGGGCATCCCGGAAGCCGAGCGCAGCCGCCTCGTCTCCGGCGTCGCCGCCCAGTACGAGTCTGAAGTGGTCTACCACCAGATCCGCGAGGACCTGGAAGCCCAGGGCGTCATCTTCCTGGACACCGACACCGCGCTGCGCGAGCACCCGGAGATCTTCCAGGAGTACTTCGGCACCATCATCCCGGTGGGCGATAACAAGTTCGCGTCGCTGAACACGGCCGTCTGGTCCGGCGGTTCCTTCGTGTACGTGCCCAAGGGCGTCCACGTCGACATCCCGCTGCAGGCCTACTTCCGCATCAACACGGAAAACATGGGCCAGTTCGAGCGCACGCTGATCATCGCCGACGAGGACTCCTACGTCCACTACATCGAAGGCTGCACCGCGCCGATCTACACCTCGGACTCGCTGCACTCCGCCGTCGTGGAAATCATCGTGAAGAAGGGCGCCCGCGTCCGCTACACGACCATCCAGAACTGGTCCACCAACGTGTACAACCTGGTGACCAAGCGCGCCATCTGCGAAGAGGGCGCCACCATGGAGTGGATCGATGGCAACATCGGCTCCAAGGTCACCATGAAGTACCCGGCCGTCTACCTCGTGGGCGAAGGCGCCAAGGGCGAGACCCTGTCCATCGCGTTCGCCGGCGAAGGCCAGCACCAGGACACCGGCTCCAAGATGGTCCACATCGCGCCCAACACCAAGAGCTCGATCATCTCCAAGTCCGTGGCCCGCGGCGGYGGCCGTGCTGCCTACCGCGRCCTGGTCCAGGTCCGCGAAGGCGCCAAGCACTCGGCCAACACGGTCCGCTGCGACGCCCTCCTGGTGGACACCATCAGCCGGTCGGATACCTACCCGTACATCGACATCCGCGAGGACGACGTCACGATGGGCCACGAGGCCACGGTCTCGCGGGTCAGCGAAGAGCAGTTGTTCTACCTGATGTCCCGCGGCATGCGCGAAGACGAGGCCATGGCGATGATCGTCCGCGGCTTCATCGAGCCGATTGCCCGCGAACTGCCGATGGAATACGCCCTCGAGCTGAACCGACTGATTGAACTGCAGATGGAAGGATCGGTCGGTTAATGACTGACATCACTACTGAAAAGGCCCGCATCGGCGCGCCCTCAGCCCAGCCGTTCATCAACGGCTTCACCGAGGAAGGCGAAAGCCTCTCACCGCTGAACGCCGCGGAGTCCAAAGCGCCGCTGGCCGGCGAAGCCGTCAAGCGCCACTCGCACGGCGGCGGCGTCGGCGTACCGGACAGCTCACGCGCCGGCCGCCTGACCTCCTACAAGCTGGCGGACTTCAAACCGCTGACCGGCATGGAGGAGGACTGGCGCTTCACCCCGCTCAAGCGCCTCCGCGGCCTGCACACCGAGGGCCTCACCGGTGCGGCGCCGGCCGTGAGCGTCACCGCTCCGGACAGCGTCCGGGTCGAGACCGTCGGCCGTGACKACCGCCGGATCGGCTCCGCCGCCATCCCCGAGGACCGCGTCTCCGCGAACGCCTGGGAGAACTTCACCGAGGCCACCGTCATCACGGTCCCGTCCGAGGTCCAGGTGGAGGGCGAGGTCAGCGTGCTGCTGACCGGCCAGGGCACCGAAGCTTCCGCACAGCACGTCGTGATCGTCGCGGAAAAGTTCTCCAAGTCCGTCGTCGTCCTGGACCACCAGGGCACCGCCGTCGTCTCGGAAAACATCGAAATCCTCGTTGAGGAGGGCGCGCAGCTGACCGTCATCTCGCTCCAGGAATGGAACGACGACGCCGTCCACGCCTCCTCCCAGCAGGCGAAGCTCGGCCGCGACGCGAAGTTCAAGCACATTGTGGTCAGCCTCGGCGGCGACCTCGTGCGCGTCACGCCCTCGGCACGCTTCACCGCCCCGGGCGCCGAAGTGGAACTGTTCGGCCTGTACTTCGCCGACGCCGGCCAGCACCTCGAGCAGCGCCTGTTCGTGGACCACGCCGTGGCCAACTGCAAGTCCAACGTCCTGTACAAGGGCGCCCTGCAGGGCCGCAACGCGCACACCGTGTGGGTCGGCGACGTTCTGATCCGCAAGGAAGCAGAAGGCACCGACACCTACGAGGCCAACCGCAACCTGGTCCTGACCGACGGTGCCCGCGCCGATTCCGTGCCGAACCTTGAGATTGAGACCGGCCTGATCGCCGGCGCCGGCCACGCCAGCGCCACCGGACGATTCGATGATCAGCACCTGTTCTACCTGATGGCCCGTGGCATCCCGGAAGAAGTGGCCCGCCGGCTGGTGGTCCGCGGGTTCCTGAACGAGATCATCCAGAAGATCAACGTTCCGGCCATCGAAGAGCGCCTCACGGAAGCCGTCGAGCGCGAACTCGCGGCGACCAACCACTAGTGCGCAGCACCAGAGAACACGGACGACATCAATGACTGAACAGCCAAAGGGCGAGCTAGTCTGCAACGCCAGCGAGATCCAACTCAAGCAGGCGCTGCGGATCCTGATCGACGACTACCCGGTAGCGATCGTGAAGGACTCGATGGGGGAGATCCACGCCATCGGCGACACCTGCTCGCACGCGGACATCTCCCTCTCCGAAGGAGAAGTCGAAGGCTGCAAGATCGAGTGCTGGGGCCACGGCTCCCAGTTCGACCTGCGCAGCGGCGAGCCGCTCCAGCTGCCGGCCTATGATCCCGTTCCCGTGTTTGCCGTGACCGTCCTGGATGACGAGGTCTACGTGGACTTCACCAACGTCCTGAACGGCGCCGAGGCTCCCACCTTCAGCTAGCTGCCTGCAGCCGGCATCCCGCACAAGAAAACTTATCGCCAAGAAAACGCACAGTGCCGAGGGCACGGTGCAGAGGAGAACAAGACACATGTCGACTCTTGAGATCAAGGACCTGCACGTCAGCATTGACACCGAGCAGGGCACCAAGGAAATCCTGAAAGGCGTCAGCCTGACCATCAGGACCGGCGAGACGCACGCCATCATGGGCCCCAACGGCTCCGGCAAGTCCACGCTGGCGTCCACCATCGCCGGGCACCCGCGCTACAACGTCACCTCCGGCACGATCACCCTCGACGGTGAAGACGTCCTCGCCATGAGCGTCGACGAGCGCGCCCGCGCCGGCCTGTTCCTGGCCATGCAGTACCCCGTCGAGGTCCCGGGCGTGAGCATGACCAACTTCCTGCGCACCGCCAAGACCGCGATCGACGGCGAAGCCCCCAAGCTGCGCACGTGGACCAAGGACGTCAAGGCCGCCATGGCGCAGCTGCGCATCGACGCCGACTTCACCCAGCGCAACGTCAACGAAGGCTTTTCCGGCGGCGAGAAGAAGCGCGTCGAGATCCTCCAGCTCGAGCTCTTCAAGCCGAAGTTCGCCATCCTCGACGAGACCGACTCCGGCCTGGACGTCGACGCGCTCAAGGTTGTCTCCGAGGGCGTCAACCGCGCCCACGGCGAAGGCAACATGGGCACCCTGCTCATCACGCACTACACCCGGATCCTGCGCTACATCAAGCCGGACTTCGTGCACGTGTTCGTCGATGGCCAGGTTGTGGAAGAGGGCGGCCCGGAGCTCGCCGACCGCCTCGAAGACGAAGGCTACGACCGCTACGCCACCGGCGCAGGGGCGGCCACCATCGCTGCCGCCTCGGCTGCAGCCCAGGCGTAGTTAGGACTCCGCAATGACCGAACTCAATGTGGCCCGAACGGGCCTCGAGGATGTCGAAGAGGCGCTCAAGGATGTGATCGACCCGGAACTCGGGGTGAACATCGTCGATCTGGGCCTGCTCTACGGTCTGAAATACTCCGACGACGACGGCGCCCTGCTGATCGACATGACGCTCACCACCGCCGCATGCCCGCTCACCGACGTGATCGAGGAGCAGGTCGGCAAGGCCCTGGACGGGATCGTCGACGATTGGCGGCTCAACTGGGTGTGGATGCCGCCATGGGGTCCGGAACGGATCACCGAGGACGGCCGCGACCAGATGCGCGCCCTGGGCTTCAACATCTAGATCCGCACCACAGCTTTACCGCACGTCCGGGCCGGCATGGCCCGGGCGTGAACGACGGCGGCCCCACCTCATTGAGGCGGGGCCGCCGTCGTTATTTCTCTCCGTCATTTCCTTCCGGCATTCCCGCCGCCGTTCCCATATCGTCCCGGCGGTGGTCTGATAATGACAACGGGTCCACGCGCTTCGGGCCGGGCACGCCGTCGAACAGGAGGCACACGGGAATGGATGCCACGCCACAGCCGCGGCCCTCCGATGCCGGCAAGGACTTCGTGGTTGTCGAGGACAGCGGCGAGTTCTCCTACTACAGCTCCCGGGAAGCCCTGCTGGCCGACTTCGAATATGTCGGCGAAGCTCCGTGCATCATGGACCGCAGCGCCGCCACGTTCCGCCTGGAGCTGGACGAGAACCGCCACCTGCGCATGGGACCGCCCCTGGGATCGGTGGAGTTCCACTGGCTGCGCCAGGCCCTCGCCGAGGCGCGCGATGTGCATCCCGAGTCCCACCGGCTGCAGCGGGTCGACCCCGTCGGGCTCGCCGGGCTCGTGGCCGGACTGTTCGAGACGCTGCAGCTGGAACGCGGAACCGATGCTGAGCTGGGGCTTTGGAGCCTGGACATCGACGGTCTGGCGACGCGGCGCAATGCGCTGGCCGACGTCGACCGCCTCCTGGCCGGAAACGACCGCCTGGACTCGGTCCTGGTGACCGACCCCTTCGGGCACCAGTACCGGCCCGTGTGGCACGCTAAGCACCGGCACCTGGGCCACGCCGGATTCCTCAGCTATGTCGAGGTCCCGGTCCGGCGCCGGCCGCGCGGGTGAGGCCTCGGGTGTAGGCCGGAGAGTCGGGACCAGAGGGCTGGGACCAGGGGGGCTGGGGCTAAGGCGTTGCCACCGCGAATGTGTCGCACTTGTTGATGTCCCCGGTGGTGTACCCCTGGTAGAACCACTTCTGCCGCTGGGCACTTGACCCGTGGGTCCATGCCTCCGGTGAGACGCGGCCCGTGGCGGCCTTCTGGATACGGTCATCACCGACGGCCGAGGCCGCCGACAGGGCGTCCTTCACGTCCTGGTCAGTGAAGGGGTCGAGATAGGGCTGGCCGGTCTTGGGATCCGCCTGCGTTGTTGCATAGTGGGCCCACAGCCCCGCGTAACAGTCGGCCTGGAGCTCAACCCGGACACCCCCGGAACCGGGTCCCTGCGGATCCTGTTGCGCCCGGTCGAGGTCGCCAAGCAGGTTCTGGACGTGGTGGCCGAATTCGTGGGCCACCACATATTCCTGCGCCAGGGGGCCGCCGGAGGAGCCAAACCGGTCCACCAGCTCCTGGAAGAAGCCGGGATCGAAGTATGCCGTGGTGTCGACGGGGCAGTAGAACGGCCCCACGTCCGAGGTGGCGGCGCCGCAGCCGGTGTTGGTTCCGCCGGTGAAGATCACCGCCTTCGGCCGCGGGTACTTAGTGTTGTACTGGGCCAGGTAGGCCGGCCAGAAGGCGTTCAGACTGTTGACCGTTCCGGTGATCCTGCAGTCGAGGCGGGCGTCGGCGTCGGCGCCGGTCTGGCAGGCGGGGGCAGAGCCCTGGCTCTGCGTCTGGGGCTCCTGGACGGTGCCGGCCAGACCCTCGAGAAGCTGGGGATTGATGCCAAAGAGGGCTGCCAGCAGGAGGATGATGCCGCCGCCGATCCCGCCGCCGATCATCGGGCCGCGGCCCATCCCGCGACGGTCCTGGACTTGTGACGGGTCCAGCGGGGCGTTGTCGTTAAAGCTCATGGAGTCACAATATCCCGCACACGCAGCCGCGGCGCCCGGCAACGCTAAAGTTGGTTCGATGCCTTTTCTCGACAGACTCCAGCGCTGGGCCGATGACCGTSCCGACGAGACAGCCGTCGTCGTGGCCGGAGACCACCTCAGCTGGTCCGGCCTGCGGGACAAAGCGGCGGCCCTGGTGCCCTCGGCACCGGCCATCACCGTGCTGTCCGAACAAAATTCAACCCACTTCGCCGTGGCGTTCGCCGCGGCCGTCGCTGGTGAGCGGCAGTGCGCCGTGTTGGACCCGGCCTGGCCCCAGCAACTCCAGGACGGCATCACCGCCTGCATCGCCGGGTCGGAAACGCGTCCGGCGCGTGCAGTTCCCGGGCCGGGGACCGGGCTCGCCGACGGGCCGCCGGAGACCTCGTTCCTGGTCGGTCTGACGTCCGGCACCACCTCGGTGCCCAAAGCGTTCACCCGCTCGCGGCGGTCCTGGCAGGAATCCTTCGAGGCCTCCATTGAATTCTTCGCACTGACGCAGGACGACAAGTCCCTGGCTCCCGGACCGCTCGCGGCAAGCCTAAACCTCTATGCCCTCGCCGAATGCCTGTACGCCGGCGCCGAGTTCCACAGCCTGGACCACTTCGATGTCGGCGCCGCCCACGCGGCCGTCAGCCACGACGGCATCACCCGCCTGGTCCTGGTGCCCACCATGCTCCGGCTGCTCAGCGAGCGGGGCCTGGCCGGCGGTGTCGATGCCTCCGGCATCCGCAGCATCATCTGCGCCGGTTCCAAGC
>NZ_JBFTZL010000182.1:0-7370 GCF_056406825.1 Arthrobacter sp. P1_A5
GCTGTGCCCAGTGACTCGAGGAGCACCAATGTCCAATGCCTGGTCCTTTGAAACCCGCCAGATCCACGCCGGCCAGGAGCCGGACAGCGCCACCGGGGCGCGTTCCCTGCCCATCTACCAGACGACGTCGTTCGTGTTCCCCAGCGCCGAAAGCGCCGCGAACCGCTTCGCGCTCGCCGAGCTCGCGCCCATCTACACCCGGATCGGCAACCCGACCCAGGACGCCGTCGAACAGCGCGTCGCCAGCCTGGAAGGAGGCCTCGCGGCGCTGCTGCTCAGCTCCGGCCAGGCCGCCGAGACGTTCGCGATCCTCAACATCGCCGAGGCCGGGGACCATGTGGTGGCCAGCCCCAGCCTCTACGGCGGAACCTACAACCTGCTCGCGCACACGCTGAAGAAGTTCGGCATCTCCGTGACCTTCGTGGCGGACCCGGACAACCTGGACCAGTGGCGGGACGCCGTCCAGCCCAACACCAAGCTGTTTTTCGGCGAAGTGGTCTCCAACCCCCGCCAGGACGTCCTGGACATCGAGGGCGTCTCCCGCGTGGCGCACGAGGCCGGCGTGCCGCTGGTGGTCGACAACACGCTCTCCACCCCCTACCTGATCCGGCCGATCGAGTGGGGCGCGGACATCGTGGTCCATTCGGCGACCAAGTACCTCGGCGGGCACGGCGCCGCAATCGCCGGCGTGATCGTGGACTCCGGCAACTTCGACTTCGGGAAGGACCCGGAGCGGTTCCCCGGCTTCAACACCCCGGACCCGACCTACAACGGCCTGGTCTACGCCCGCGACCTCGGAGCCGAGGGCGCGCTGGGCGCGAACCTCTCCTACATCCTCAAGGCCCGGGTCCAGCTCCTGCGCGACCTAGGCTCCGCGGTGTCCCCGTTCAACGCCTTCCTCATCGCCCAGGGCATCGAAACGCTGAGCCTGCGCGTCGAGCGCCACGTGGCCAACGCCACGAAGGTGGCGCAATGGCTGGAGGGGCGGGACGACGTCGAATCGGTCGCCTACGCCGGGCTGCCGTCCAGCCCCTGGTACGAGCGCGGCCGCAAGTACGGGCCCAAGGGGACCGGCGCCGTCGTGGCGTTCAACATCGCCGGGGGAGCGGAGGCCGGCAAGCGGTTCGTCGATGCCCTCGAACTGCACTCGCACGTCGCGAACATCGGCGATGTCCGGTCGCTGGTGATCCATCCGGCGTCGACCACCCACAGCCAGCTCTCGCCCGAACAGCGGGTGATCGCCGGGGTGAATCCCGGGCTGGTGCGGCTTTCGGTGGGACTGGAGCACATTGACGACATCCTCGCGGACCTCGACGCCGGATTCCGCGCGGCCAAGTCCGCCTAGACGGAAGCCCACGCGGAATTTCCCCACCTTTGCGGGCATGACGCCGGGAATCGCCGGCACTTCGGCGCGACCCGCCGGTCACGGCCGTCAAAGGTGGGGAGACTGCGGTGCTGACGGGTCCGGCTGTCACATGGAAGTCATAATCTTCGTGATTTCCGCACCCTGTTTCGTAGACTCGTACCAGGTCATGAGTGCCAGCGACAGCCCCGGCTTGCTGGCCGGCAACCCTCCTTTTGCGGCGGGGTGCCCCGGGTGAAGACCTGGCCTGCCGGTCAGCTGACGGCGGGCAAGCGCGAAGATAGGTCCTCACATGACGATTGCCGTCACCCGCACGGGTGTCCCCGAAACCAAACCATCCCGGACCCCTGACGGGACCGTCCAGTTCGTCAGGATCGGTGATCTGCAGCTCGAATCCGGGACTCCGTTGCCGGATGTGGTGCTCGCCTACGAGACGTGGGGGACCCTGAACGCGGACGCCTCCAACGCCGTGCTCATTGAACACGCCCTGACCGGCGACACACACGTGACCCGCGGCGAGAGCGGGGAGCCCGGCTGGTGGGAAGAGCTCGCCGGACCCGGGGCTCCCGTGGACACGGACAAGTACTTCGTCGTTTCGATCAACATCCTGGGCGGCTGCTACGGATCCACCGGACCTTCCACCCCGGCCCCGGACGGGCGCCCCTGGGGATCGCGGTTCCCGCTGGTCACCCTGCGGGACACCGCCGCCGCCGAGGCGCGGCTGGCCGATGCCCTGGGCATCGGCAGCTGGTACGCGGTGCTGGGGGGCTCGCTCGGCGGCGCGCGGGCCCTTGAATGGGCCGTCACGTTTCCCGGCCGGGTCCGGCGCTGCGCCGTGATTTCCGTCGGCGCCAGCAGCACCGCCGAACAGATTGCCTTCGCGCAGGCACAGACGCTGGCCATCCGCCAGGACCCCCACTTCAAGGGCGGGGACTACTACGGCGGCCCGGAACCCGAGGCGGGGCTCGCCCTCGCCCGCCGCATCGCGCACATCACCTACCGCTCAGCGGCCGAACTGGACGGCCGGTTTGGCCGGAACGCCCAGGAGTCCGAGACGCCCCTGGAAGCCGGATCGCTGGCCGGACGCGGGCGCTATCAGGTGGAAAGCTACCTGGACCACCAGGGCAGCAAACTGGCCCGGCGTTTCGACGCGAACAGCTACATCGCGATCACCGAAGCCCTCATGAGCCACGATGTCTGCCGGGGGCGCGGAGGTCTCGGGGAGGCACTGGCCCCGGCCACCGCCGAATTCCTGGTGGCGGCCGTGGACTCGGACCGCCTGTATTTCCCGGCCCAGTCCCGTCAACTGGCAGAGGCCCTGCCGGGCGGCCCGGAACTGCATATCATTCAAGCGCCGATCGGCCACGATGGCTTCCTGACCGAAATCGGCCAGCTCAGCGGGCAGCTCCGGGAGACCTTCTTCAGCCACTAGGCCGGCCCGCTTGTGCATTTTTGCAGATGCGCTCTGCACTAATGGCCGTTGAGGCTGAGGGCCGGAGCGTCCATACTCATGGGGAATGACGCCCTGTGCCCTAAATCACAAGCGTCCTCAGTCCAATGGTCCACAGGGTGTCGATGGAGACGCCGAAGGAGTCACGATGAGTACGGAAAACGCCGCAAGGCGCGCTGAAGAATCCGACGTCAAAACGTCCGGCCTGAAGAAGGTGGTGGCGGCCTCCATGGCCGGCACCGTGGTTGAGTGGTATGAGTTTTTCCTCTACGCCTCCGCCGCCACCCTTGTGTTCGGCAAGCTGTTCTTCCCGAACACCGGTTCGGAACTGGACGGCATCCTCGCCGCTTTCCTCACCTACGCGGTCGGCTTCAKTGCCCGCCCGATCGGCGGCATCGTCTTCGGCCACTTCGGCGACAAGTTCGGCCGCAAGCAGTTGCTCCAGCTGAGCATCATCCTTGTCGGCGTTGCCACCTTCGCCATGGGCTGCCTGCCCACCTTCGCGCAGATCGGCTACTGGGCCCCGGCCCTGCTGGTCTTCCTGCGCTTCGCCCAGGGCTTCGCCGTTGGCGGTGAATGGGGCGGCGCAGTCCTTCTCGTCGCCGAACACAGCCCGAGCAAGTCCCGCGGTTTCTGGGCAAGCTGGCCGCAGTCGGCGGTTCCGATGGGCAACCTCCTGGCCACGGCTGTCCTCTTCACCCTTTCCGCCACGTTGTCCTCCGCCGACTTCCTCAGCTGGGGCTGGCGCGTAGCCTTCTGGCTCTCCGCCGTGATCGTGCTGGTCGGCTACTACATCCGCACCAAGGTCCAGGACGCCCCCATCTTCCTGGAGGCCCGCAAGGAGGTCGAGGCCGGCCACAAGGGCTACGGCGTGGCCGAGGTCTTCCGCCGCTACCCGCGCGGCGTCTTCACCGCCATGGGTCTGCGCTTCGCCGAGAACATTCTCTACTACCTTGTGGTCACCTTCTCGATCACTTACCTGAAGGTCATCGTCCAGACGGACACCTCGCGGATCCTGCTGCTGCTGCTTGTGGCGCACATCGTCCACTTCGCCGTGATCCCGATGGTCGGCAGGCTCTCGGACAACGTCGGCCGCAAGCCGGTCTACATGGCCGGCGCCATCCTCGGCGGAACGTGGGGATTCTTCGCGTTCCCGATGATGGACACCAAGAACGACCTCGTCATCCTCGCTGCGATCACCATCGGCCTGCTGTTCCACTCCCTGATGTACGCCGGCCAGCCGGCGCTCATGGCCGAAATGTTCCCGACCCGGATGCGCTACTCCGGCGTCTCGCTGGGCTACCAGGTCACCTCGATTGTGGCCGGTTCGCTGGCTCCGATCATCGCCGTCGCGCTCCTGGGCCAGTACAAGTCCTCGGTCCCGGTCGCCATCTACCTCCTCGGCGCCTGTGTGGTCACCTTGGTTGCGGTGTTCTTCCTTAAGGAAACCCGCGGCATCTCGCTCCGCGACGTCGACGCCGCCGACGCCCAGGGCACCGCTGACCTCCTCGCCGCCAGCAAGAAGTAACAACGAATTAGCACGGCAACAGCCCGGGTCCCGCACTGCGGGGCTCGGGCTGTTGGCGTTTGGAAGCAGGACYGGCCCGGCAGGCTGGCTCAGCCCGCCAGGACCGCTCAGCCTGCCAGGACCGCCTGGCGGTCGGCAATCTCGGTCCGGATCGCCTCCAGCACGGCACGGACCGGGGCCGAACGCAGCGCCTCGGGCCGCGCCACAGCCCAGATGGGCAGCTGGCGCTGGAAGTCGTCCGGCAGGACGGGCAGAAATTCCGGCCGGCCCGCCACGAGGAAATTGGGGAGCAGGCCTATCCCGGCGCCCCGCCGGACGGCCTCCAGCTGGGCGAAGACGCTTGTGGCCTGGAAGCTGGACCGGGGCACCGGCAGCTGCGTTGAACGGTGGCCCAGCTCCGCGACCTGGAGCGCCGATTCCACGTAGGAGACAAAGCCGTGCTGCCGGACGTCGTCGAGCGTTGCCGGAAGCCCGTGCTCCTGCGCATAGCCGGGACTGGCGTACAGCCTGAGGAAATAGTTGCTCAGGAAGATCGCGCGGGCGGTGGTGGTGTCCATGTTGCCCACCACCACTTCCAGGTCCACGCCGGAGCGGTTTTGGCTCACCTTGCGGGTGGCGCTGAGCAGTTCGACGTTGAGCAACGGATTCGCCCGCTGCAGCCGGACGAGGGCCGGGGCCAGGAATTCGGCGCCGAAGCCGTCCGGGGTGCTGATCCGGACCAAGCCGGAGACCACGTCGCCGGAGCGGGCAATGCTGCTGGAGAGGGCACCGAGAGTGCCCTCGATGGCTTCCGCCGCCGCGACCGCCTGGCTGCCGAGTTCGGTCAGCTCCCAGCCGTGCGGGCTGCGTTCGAGCGTCCGGCCGCCGAGCTGTTTGTCGAGGGCCAGGACGCGGCGGGAAATGGTGGTGTGGGTGGTGCCGAGCGTCTCGGCCACGGCGTTGAACCGGCCCAGCCGTGCCACGGTCAGCAGGATCAGCAGGTCGTCGGGGCTCGGAAGCCGGCGCAAGTCCAATCTTGTCCCCTTTGCAGCGAGTGTGGCGGAGCCAGGGCCATGATTGTGCATCTGTGCACATGGCATCTGTGATTTTTTACCTTGATTGCACTCTAACAGGGTGTGATGGTGGACACTGGGGCGCCGGAGTTTCGGCTTTCACGCCGGAGCGCGTCGAGGCGCCCGGCAGCACATCAAGCAAAGGAGCTTAAGCCATGGCAGTCATCGCCTGGATCGGACTCGGAAACATGGGCGGATCTATGTCCGTCAACCTCTCGAACGCCGGACACGAAGTCCGTGGCTTCGACCTCAACAGCGCAGCCGTTGCCGCAGCCGAGGCCGGGGGAGTCAAGGCCGCCGGCAGCATCGCCGAGGCCGTCGCCGGCGCCGACGTCGTCTTCACCATGCTCCCCAAAGGTGAGCACGCCCGCGCCGTGTACCTCGGCCAGGACGGCGTCCTTGCCCACGCGGACACCCGGACCCTCCTGGTGGATTCCTCCACCATAGACATCGCCTCCGCGCAGGCCCTGCACGACGCCGCCGCTGCCGCCGGCTTCCGTTTCGTCGACGCACCCGTGTCCGGCGGCATGAGCGGCGCGAAGGCCGCCACACTGACGTTCATGATCGGCGGCGAGGCCGGCGCCGTCGCCGACGCCACCGAATACATCCGCCCCATGGCCGCGAACATCATCCCCACCGGCGGCGCCACCACCGGCCAGGCCGCGAAGATCTGCAACAACCTCATGCTCTTCATCAACCTCGCCTCCACCGCCGAGGGTGCGGTCCTGGCCGAGCGGCTCGGCCTGGACAAGCAGGTCTTCTGGGACATCGCGTCGGTCTCCTCCGGCGACAGCTGGGCGCTGCGCACCTGGTACCCCGTGGCCGGCGTCGTGCCGACCGCCGCGTCCAACAACGACTTCGCTCCGACATTCACCACCGAACTGGCCAACAAGGACATCGGCCTGGCCATCAGCGCCGCGCGGGACACCGGCACCCCGCTGGAACTCGGCGAGCACGTCCAGCAGCTCTTCCAGCGGCTCATCGACTCCGGCCAGTCCGGCCAGGACTGCTCGATGATCGTCAAGCTCGTCGACGGCACCCTCGAGTCCGCCAACTAGCCCTTAACGGCCCTGCCCTTCACGGCCCTGCCCTTAACGGCCCTGCCCCTCACGAAAGAGACCCACCCATGGAACGCATCCCGCACTTCATCAACGGCGCCCTGATTGCCGACGCCGAGCGCTTCGGCCCCGTGTTCAACCCGGCCACCGGCGAGCAGGAGAAAGAGGTCGCCCTGGCCTCCGCCGCCCGCGTCGAGGAGGCCATCGAGGCCGCCCGCGCCGCCCTGCCCGGCTGGCGCGCCACGAGCCTGGCCAGGCGCACAGCCATCTTCTTCAAGGTCCGTGAACTGCTCATGCAGCGCCGGCCCGAACTCGCGGCCCTGCTCACCAGCGAGCACGGCAAGGTCCTCTCTGACGCGGAAGGTGAAATCACCCGCGGCCTGGAGAACATCGAATTCGCCACCGGGCTCTCCCACATGCTCAAAGGCGAACGCTCGGAGCAGGTCTCCGGCGGCGTCGATGTCCACTCGGTCCGCCAGCCGGTCGGCGTCGTCGCCTGCATCACGCCGTTCRACTTCCCCGCCATGGTGCCGCTGTGGATGATCGGCAGCGCCCTGGCCTGCGGAAACACCGTGCTGCTCAAGCCGAGCGAGAAGGACCCGTCCTCCGCCATCTTCATCGCCCAGGTCTTCGCTGAGGCCGGGCTGCCGGCAGGGGTGCTCAACGTGGTCCACGGGGACAAGGAAGCCGTGGATGTCCTGCTGGAACACCCGACGGTCAAGGCCATCAGCTTTGTCGGCTCGACGCCGATCGCGCAGTCCATCTACAAGCGCGCCGCCGATCACGGCAAGCGCGTCCAGGCACTGGGCGGGGCGAAGAACCACATGGTGGTCCTGCCGGACGCGGACCTCAACATGGCCGCGGATGCCGCCGTCTCGGCCGCCTACGGCTCCGCCGGGGAGCGCTGCATGGCAGTCAG
>NZ_JBFTZL010000183.1:0-7293 GCF_056406825.1 Arthrobacter sp. P1_A5
CATGTACGCCGGTCCAGGGGCATGGGATGAGCAGTGGCGGGGATGGTGGGGTGAGGAACCGCCGTATCACGCACCTGTGTTCGTTCTCACCCATCACCCCCGCGAGCCCTTGGAGATGGAGGGCGGCACAACGTTCAACTTCGTGGCCGATGGGATCGAGTCGGCTTTGGCCCAGGCGCGGAAGGCCGCTGGCGGCAAGGACGTGGCCATAGCCGGAGGAGCGCAGACCGCCCGACAGTTCCTTTCGGCGGGGCTGATCGACGAGCTGCGGCTCCACATTGCGCCCATAGTTTTGGGAGCGGGTGAGCGGTTGCTGGACGGCGTGACGGACCTCAAGCTTGAGCCGACGGACGTGAGCGGTTCCAGCCTCGTCACGCACGTGCGCTATCGGGTAATCCGCTGACAGGCCGACCCTTAGTCCTCGGAGGTCACTCGCCGGACGCTGGGGCGCCCGCGGCGCCGTCCAGAAGCATCGCTGACCTTGGATTGCCGAAGTTGAGCGTCCACCCCAGTCCGAACCGTCGCGGAACCATCAGCGAGTGGTCTTCGAGGTTGATGTAGACCAGGCCACCGCGCCAGTACTTGTCGTCGTCCCGGTGGGTCAGCACTGTGTCCTTCTCACCCTCATCGCGCTCGCGGTTGTTCCTGGCCAGGACCACGACACCAACCACGACGGCGGCCGGGATCGGGAGCGTGACCACCAGTCCCGCCCACTGCCCACGGCGTGACCGTCCCGGTCCACATCAACGGCGACGAGCCCAGCATCCCCACGTCGATCATCGCGACCAGCCCGACGAGCGCTTTGACGCCCAGTGACATGTCCTGCCGGTACCAGCGCGCCGAGGCCAGCGGGCGCGCCGGGTCGAGGTCGGGCCGGCTGTGGAAGGTGGCCGCCGCGAGACCCACTAGCAACCCGGTCACACCGGGTTGCACGAACACCTGAGAGAACGCGGAGTCCACCGACTTGGCTGCCAGCCGGTTGGGCGCGCCGTTCGCGCCCTGGTGGACCGCGAGCGCGTCGGGCATCGACGGGTAGCTGATCACGCCTGTTATGACCGTGCCGACGATGACGATCACTGCAGGGGCCGGCCAGAGCCAGGGAAACCGCGGAGKATCTGGCCTCAGGCCGGTGTCCACTGTGTTGCCTTGGCCCATAACTTCTTGAGAAAATGCCGCCCGTGAACAGAATCCTGATCTAGTTCTAGCCACGCAGCTCACCTCTGTCGCGAGCGGGGCCAAGTCTCCGAGGATTACTGCGCCTACACAGCTTGACGGGGGCTCTCAATGGGTGATCGCACAGGCCTCACCATCGACGAGGTCAAGATCCGCAGGGTGAACACCGACGCACTATTCACCCAGGGATTCCTCTGCAAGCCTGACGGCGGATCGGACCAGCCATCAGCTGATGACATCGACGGCGCTATCACCGGAATCAGAATGCCGGAGCACCCCGATCAACGGTTCCATGCTGTTGAAGTGAGCAACCGCGAACCATCTGACCGCGCTACTTGACGGTATCCAGTGAAGAAACCCATCCCAATTCGGCTCAAATCAGCAACCGCAGGGAGGGTGCCTGCGCTCCGTCTGGGCGGCTTTGAGCGCGTCGGCGCGCCTGAAGGGTTCCGCCAGGGCTTTATCTGCCTGTTCGGCGCGCGACCCGGTACGGTGCACACCGCCGTCGACCGGGTGGTTAGGCTGGGTGGATGGCCACAGTTATTCTCGTGCGGCACGGCCGCACCACAGCCAATGCCACTGGACTGCTGGCCGGTCGGGCCGTCGGCGTCAGCCTGGATCAGATCGGGCGCGACCAGGCGGCTCTGACCGGAGACCGGCTCGCGGCCGTGCCCGTAGTCGGGGTGGTGTCGAGCCCTCTTGAGCGTTGTCAGCAGACCGCCCAGCTCATCCTCGATCGCCAGGCTGGCACGCCGTACGCGCCGGTCGATCTCGATCTCACCGAGTGCGATTACGGCCAGTGGCAGGGCCGCACCCTCAGTGATCTCGCGACCGAGGATTTGTGGCCGGTTGTGCAGTCGCAACCGTCCGCCGTCGTCTTTCCCGGCGGTGAATCCATGGCCGCGATGCAGGCTCGGTCGGTGGCAGCGATTCGACGCCACGATGCAGCCTTCGAAGCCGAGTACGGGCCACGGGCCGTGTGGGTGGCGGTGAGTCACGGTGACATCATCAAGTCAATCCTCGCCGACGCGCTCGGCATGCACCTTGACCTGTTCCAGCGTATTAACGTGGGCCCCGCCTCCGTATCGATCGTGCGCTACGGCGCTAGTCGGCCGAGCGTCTACGCGACCAACACCGACGCGGGTGACCTGTCGTGGCTGTCGAACGGCATCCACTCTGGCGATGCACCGGTGGGCGGCGGTGCAGGGCAAAAGGCGCCATGAACCTCATGTGCCTAAAATACTGACATGCCTACACGTGTTCACGAGTTTGCCTGGCCTGATCGAATCGTCGTCGGCACCATTGGCCTTCCAGGGGCGCGCACGTTCTACCTGCAGGTGCGCGCAGGGACGCAGATCGTGAGTATTGCCCTGGAGAAGCAGCAGTCGGCTCTGCTCGCGGAGAAGATCGACGAAATTCTCGACCAGCTCATCACCGTCGAGGGCAACCCCTTCAGCGTTCCCACGAGCACTCCCATTGAACTTGTCGACAATGACCAGCTCGAGGCCGTTCAGGAGCAGTTTCGCACCGGCGCCATGAGCTTAGGTTGGGACCCAACCACGGCCCAGGTCGTAATAGAGGCCTACCCCATCGCCGATGTCGATGCTGATGACAACGACGAACCGCTTGATGAGGGCGGCGCTAACGAGTCCGAAATGCTGCTGGTGCGAATGCCGGTCGGCACCGCCCGCGCATTCGCCAAGCGCACCCGTGAGATCGTGGGCGCCGGGCGTCCGACGTGCCCGCTCTGCGGTTACCCCATAGACGCCGACGGGCACATCTGCACCCTTCCCGAGGTCTGATGCCAGCGCCGGACCTAGTGGCCGCCGAGCTGACGCTCACCGGCCGCATCACGACGGCTTCAAACGCTACATTTCTGGGCAGCATCGGCGACGTGGTGGTCGTCTATAAGCCGATAGCAGGCGAAAGTCCGCTGTGGGATTTTCCCCACGGCACCCTGGCTCACCGGGAGGTGGCCGCCTACCTGGTCTCGCAGGTCTTAGGCTGGGACGTCGTGCCGCACACCTGGCTGCGCGATGGTCCTTTGGGCGAAGGAATGGTGCAGCTCTGGCAGGAGCAAGACCCCGCCCGATGCGCCGTGAACCTGGTCGCGACGGACCAGGTGCCGGAGACGGGCTGGAAACATGTTCTCGAGGGACGGGATGAGAACGGACGGATGGTCGCCCTCGTTCACGAAGACTCGCCAGCGCTCAGACGCATGGCGGTGTTCGACATGGTCGTCAACAACGCCGACCGCAAAGGCGACCACATTCTTGCCATGACGGACGGACACCGGCACGGCGTGGACCATGGGCTCACCTTTCACCGTGACCACAAGCTGCGCACGGTGCTGTGGGGATGGCTGGGAGACGCGCTGACCGCCGAGGAACGCGACGGCATCGATCGTGTCAGCGAAGGACTGCACGGTGGGCTGGGCCGGAACCTGGCGGACTTGCTCAGCGCCGAAGAAATCGCATCGCTCGCCGCGCGCTGCGCACGGTTGCGCTTGGCAGGGCGGTTTCCGGCTCCGAGCGGTGAGATGTCGGCGGTGCCCTGGCCGCTGTTCTAAGGGAATTGCGGCTACGGGCTTCGCAGGCTGTGTCACGACGGCATGGATCTTAAGGTAGCGACGGAGCAACTGTCACCAAGAACTCGCTGCCCAAACGCCGATAGCAGCGCCTACGCTCAACCAAGCCCGCAGGCCCCATCTTCCGCAAACGACGCGGCGAGCGTCCCATAAGAAGCACCCCTTCAGTCAGTTGTTGCGATGTTGAGGAGAAACCGCGCTGCTTACGCGACCGAGGGATATGGGCAGAGTCCAACTTTTGTCGGTACGTCCGGCTACACTGAATTTATCGAACATATATTCGAATAAGGGTGTGTTGTGGGCGTTGTTGTCGGTCCCCGCGTGATAGATGCGGGCATGTCGTTGCTGTCGGTGCTGATCTCTCCGGTCCCCGTCGCGGCCGGGTACCCCTCGCCGGCCCAGGACTACTTTGATGGGCGGATTGACCTGAACGAGCATCTGATCAAGGACATCACCAGCACGTACGTCGTGCGGGTCTCCGGAGACTCGATGGAACGCGCCGGCATCAGCGACGGGGATGAACTGATCGTCAACCGGGCCCTGGAACCCAAGGACGGGTCCGTAGTCATAGCCGTCCTGGACGGAGAATTGACCATCAAGCGGCTGCGAATCACGGCCGCCGGCGTCGTGCTGCAGGCGGAGAATCCGTCCTACCCGGACATCCGGGTTCCGTCCATGTCTGATCTGGTCATCTGGGGCGTCGCGACCCGCTGCCTGCACCATGTTTGAGGCACACCATGTCTAAGCCCTCCCCGATGCGGCGGATGCCGCAGATCGCGCACGTGGATGTGAACTGCTTCTACGCCTCGGCCGAGCGGGCATTCGACCCGTCCCTCGAAGGCCGGCCCGTCGTCGTCCTGTCCAACAACGACGGGTGCGCCGTCACCCGGTCCCCGGAAGCCAAGGCTCTCGGGATCGGCCTCGGTGAACCATGGTTCAAACTCGCCCCGCGGGCCAAGGAATGGGGACTTGTTGCCCTCTCGAGCAACTACGAGCTCTACGGGGACATCAGCGCCCGGGTGATGGAACTGCTGGGCCGCTACAGCGCTTGGTTGGAGGTTTACAGCATCGACGAGGCCTTCCTGGGCGTCAAAGGCGCGCCGGAGGACCTGCTGATCCTGGGCCAGACCATGAAGGCAGCCGTGCGGCGCAACGTCGGGGTTCCGGTCTGCGTCGGGATCGCCGGAACCAAGACCCTGGCGAAACTCGCCAACAAATGGGCCAAGCACAACCCGGCCTTCGACGGGGTCTGCCACTGGGACTCCGTGCCCGCCGGGGACCGGGAAGCGCTGATGGGCCGGCTGTCCGTGATCGAAATCTGGGGCGTCACGACGCGGCTGACCAAACGCCTCAACGCCTTAGGGCTCCAGTCCATCCTTGACCTGTCCCGGGCCGACCCGGTGATGATCCGGGACCGTTTCTCCGTGGTCGTGATGCGCACCGTCCTGGAACTGCAGGGGACCCCGTGCATCCCGATGGAAGAAGAACGGATCGGACGGGACCAGCTCATCTTCTCCCGCTCCTTCGCCACCCCCATCACCACCGCCGCCGGCATGCGGCAAGTCCTGTCCGTCTACGGCCAGCAGGCTTCAGCACGGCTGGCCAAACACGGCCTCCAGGCCAAGGTCCTCACCGCCTTCGCCGGCACCTCGCACTTCAACCCGAACGACACCTCCTACCCCTCGGTGTGCGTGCCGCTGCCAATGCCCACCGCCGATCCCGTCCTACTCACCCGGGCCGCCCACGCCCTCCTGCCCCACATCCAGGAAGGCATCAAATACGCCCGGGCGGGCATCATGGTCACCGACCTGCGGCCCACCGGAAACCAGGCACCGCTGGCCCTGTTCCAGAACCCGCACGAGGAACGCCACATCGGAACCCTCCTGGAAGATGTGACACGCCGATACGGGCGCGGCTCCATCGGCCTCGGCCACGSCGKCATCCGGGGCGGSCCGGACTGGACCATGAAACGGGACATGCTCTMCCCCMGMTACACCACCCACTGGGACGAACTCCCCCTCGTCAAAGCCGCCTAACGCCACCACACCCCGCAGCACTGCACCACGAAAGACCACCCCATGGCCCTCAGCACCGAAAACCCCACACGAACCCTTGACCTTCAAGTCCGGCTCGACCCGGCAGGCAAGCCCCTTGCCATCCGGCACGACGGACGGATCTGGCTTGTCGATCCGGCCACCGAATCCCGGCACTGGATCGGCGGTGACGCCGGGCGGGGCACCCGATGCACGGCCGCCGCTGGCGGCGCCAACCCGGCCGGTATCGAATACTGGCGTGTCGAGGCCCGGCTGGGGTCGAATTCAGCGCTGCACACCTTCACGCTGCGCCGGAATCCACGCTCCGTCCAGTGGCTTCTGGACGACATCAGCGATGGCGGCTAGGCAACGGTGACACTGAACCGTCAGCCGATCAATGACCAGACCTGGGCGGGGATCAGGGCAGAATTCACGCTGCCCGCCCTGGAACAGGTCCGCCGCCGACTCGCCGAACTGATGGACGACCCCGACCCTGTAGTGCAGCAGCTCGTCCGCGTCTTCATCGACGACGGCACGTTCTGCCCGGGATTCCAATTCGTCGCCGGCGGCCACCTCCACCCGACCGTCGTCGGACTATTCCAGCGCGCCATAGAACTGAAGGTTCCGCACAACTACTTCGCGGTCTGGATGGTTACACCCTGCCGGGAACTCGGCGGGTCCCGCCCCGTTGACCATCTGAAAAGCGGCGGCGCTCCCCTGTTTCGCGCGCTGGAATCCCACCGCTGGCAGTAGAGCCGGCCCGCGAACCGACGTCCAACGGTTCCGCTGATCAGTCCGGCCCGGGGATGTATCGAGTCACACCCGGGAATCGCGGCTGCCCTGCCGTTGGTAGTGTTTAGCCCACTATCCCTTTCCGCCCGACACTTGAGGTGCGAACCATGATCCCGACGACTCCCACTCCGGGCACTGTCCTTCTTGCCGGCGCCACCGGCGATCTCGGCGGGCGTATCCTGCAGAATTTGGTCGCCCTGGGGGCCACCGTTCGGGTCCTGACACGGCCAGGAACCAGCACGGAGCGCATTGCGCAGCTCCGCGCCCAAGGCGTCGAAGTGATCCAGGCGGGCTACGACGATCCCGCGGGCCTCCGAAGGGCCTGCGCGGATGTTGACTGCATAGTCTCCGCGATCAACGGCGTGGACAGCGCAATTTTCGACGCCCAATCGCGCTTGCTGGAGGCGGCGGCCGCGGTGGGCGTACCGCGTTTCATCCCTTCCGATTACTCCATCGATTACCGTGGAATCCGCCCCCGAAGCAACCGGAACTTGCAGTTCCGCCGAGACTTCGCACAGCGGCTGGATGCCACCGAAATCCGGGCCACTTCCATCCTCAATGGCGCCTTCACCGACATGCTCTCCGGGCAGGCACCCATGATCCTCTTTTCCCGGCGTCGTGTGCTCTTCTGGTCCGACGCCGACCAGGTGCTCGACTTCACCACGAAGGATGACACTGCCTCCTACACCGCCGCTGCCGCCCTCGACC
>NZ_JBFTZL010000184.1:0-7249 GCF_056406825.1 Arthrobacter sp. P1_A5
CCGCTCAGCCTCTTCGCCGTCCGAAACTTTGCCGTCGGCAACGTGGCTACGGCCTTCGTCTACGCCGCGCTTTCGATCGGCGGGTTCATCATCGTGCTTTTCCTGCAGCAGGTTGCCGGTTTTCCGGCGACGTCGGCCGCTCTGGCCTTGCTTCCCGTCAGCCTCGTCAACATTCTCCTGGCTTCATGGTTTGGCTCACTGGCCGGGCGGTTCGGCCCGCGGTGGTTCATGGCATTCGGACCTGTTCTCGCCGGAGTTGGCTACCTCCTGATGCTCGCGTCGGAAATCCCGGTCAACTACTGGACCCAGCTGATGCCCGGGATCCTCCTGTTCGCGGTCGGGCTATCGGCGACAGTCGCACCGCTCACCGCCGCCATTCTCGGTTCGATCTCGGAACAGCAGGCCGGCATCGGCTCGGCAGCGAATAACGCCGTCAGCAGGGTTGCCGGTCTGATCGGCATCTCGCTGGTCGGCCTCGTCATGGGCGGCAAACTTGATCTCGACGGATTTCACCGGGTGGTGACCGTGACGGCGGTGCTGCTCATCCTCGGGGGCATTGTTTCCGCCGTCGGTATCCAGAACCCACGCGAGCGGCCTGCAGTCCGGGCAAGACAGAAAGTCCCATCCCAAATCACCCGGAACTACCGTATTTTCAGACCGGGCAGATAGGGCTAAGGGATTCCATCGGACCGACCGAACCTACCGGCCGAGGTCCTCGGGTTCTGTGCCCTCCCGAGCAGGGAGTATGTAACAGCTGTTACTTACCTTGTTGTAGCAGTATATGATTGATGCATGGATTGGTTGGTTCTTGTTGTCCGGTTGACTGGTGAGACCTCACGGACGAGGGTCGGTGTGTGGCGGGAGCTCCGGAGGATCGGTGCTGCGCCAGTGGCCTCGGGGGTGTGGACCGTTCCAGACACGCCGTTCTTCTCGGAGGCCGTGCCTAGGGTCGTGGAGCTGGCCGGCCGCGGAACCGGCAGCGTCCTCGTCCTGGCAACGCCGGGTAGCGGCGATGCGGGAGTGGAAGGCCTGCGCTCGGCATTCAAGGAGCTCAGGTTGGATGAGTGGAAGGAATTCACCGGCGATTGCGGGGCGTTCGAGGACGAAATCGCCAAGGAAACCCGAAACGCCAAGTTCACTCTGGCGGAGCTGGAAGAGGAAGAGCAGAGCCTGGACCGCTTGCGGCGCTGGTACCGTGATCTGAAAAGCCGTGACGTTCTGGAACTGCCGGAAGCGCAGGCCGCCGACGAGCGACTGCGCGAGTGTTCCGCTGTATTCGACGAGTACGCCGAGAAGGTCTACGCGACTCTGCATGCCCCGTCAGGCCATGGCCTGCCTGAGGCCGGGGAGTAGGGGCCGTGCAGTGGTGGCACGCGGCGCTGGGGATCTTGGCCGGGCTGGTAGCTGTCTACGCGGTTCTTCTGCTGGGGTTGTGGGTCTATGCGAGGTCCCATCCGGAGACGGTGGGTATGCGGGAAGCGTTGCGGCTGCTGCCGGATGTGTTGCGCGTGCTGAGGCGTTTGGCGGCCGACCCTGCGGTATCCCGCGGCGCCCGGATCAAGCTGTTCCTTTTGTTGGGATATCTGCTCTTGCCGCTGGATCTTGTCCCGGACTTCCTCCCGCTGATTGGCTATGCCGATGACGTGATCGTCATGGCCTTGGTTCTTCGTTCCGTGATCCGCTCCGCAGGCCCGGAGTCTTTGCGGCGGCATTGGCCGGGCACCCCGGCCGGGCTTGCCGTCATCGAACGGCTGGCCGGCCTGCCGGCACCCATCGCCGGAAACGCCGGGGGCGCCGGGAAAGAGGGCACGGATGCTGCCTGAAATGTTGACGCGCCCTGAGATCGCGCGCCTGAGACGTCGCGGGTTCATCCTTGAGGGCATCACGCTGGGCTGGAACGTCGTCGGAGTGGCAGTTCTTGCCGTCGCTTCCATCACGGCCGGATCGGTGGCGCTGGCCGGCTTCGGCCTGGACAGCCTGATCGAGATCGGTGCCAGCACCGTGGTGATCTGGGAACTCTCGGGGGCCGGGGAACGGCGTCAACGGTTCGCGTTGAGGCTGATCGCCGGGGCGTTCGTTGCCCTGGCTCTCTATCTGCTCGTCCAGTCCGGACTTGCCTTGGCAGCCGGGCACCACGCACGGCCGAGCCCCACCGGAATTATCTGGACGGCTGTCACGGCAGTGGTCATGTTCGCCCTCTCAGCCGGAAAGGCCCGCACGGGCAAGGCGCTGGGCAATCCCGTTCTCACAGCAGAGGGCAAGGTGACGTTTATCGACGGTCTTCTGGCAGCCGCCGTGCTGGCCGGCATCTTGCTGGACACCTTTGCCGGTTGGTGGTGGGCCGACCCCGTGGCCGGTATGGTCATCGTCTACTACGCGGTCCGCGAAGCCGTGGCCATCTTCCGCCACGATCACTGATCGTTCGGAAACAGCCACCTGGGTGGCTTAGGCTTTCCGTATGGGACTAATAATCACACTACTTATTATTTGGCTTATTCTTTCGATCCTGGGCTTCGCCGTGAAGGGCCTGCTCTGGTTGGCCATCATCGGCCTGGTGCTCCTGGTGGCTACGGCTGTATGGGGCTGGGTGAAGCGAAAGGCCAAGGCCTGATGCAACCCTGATCTTCATTCGGCGGCGGTCGGTCCTCTTCAGGACCGGCCGCCGTTTTCGTGAAATTCGCGGAGTCAATGTGCCAACTGAAGGTCCAGAGGAGGGAGACGAATAACCAGCTCGGCTCTTGAGTGGGTTGGCATTCTGCCGGATAGGGAACTGCACCTGTCCGTCGAGGTCCGGCGCGCCGCTACGAGCTGGTGCTGGATGCCAGTACGCCCAGGCCGAGCGCGGCGATGATGCCGCTGCTGCCGCGTTCGAGCCAACTGCTCACCCGGGGGCGCTGCAGCCAGGCCATTGCCTTCGCTGCCGCGACGGCTACAGCCGCCAGGTAAAGGAATCCAATGGCGCTTTCGATGGCACCGAGCACCATGGCGGTGTCCAGGGTGTTGCCGCCGTGCGGAATGAACTGCGGCACGACGGCGAGGTAGAACAGGCCGACCTTGGGGTTGAGCAGTGTGGAGAACGCGCCGGCACCGAAGCCGGTCCTTCGGCTGTAGCTCCGGCGGGGAGCGTGCCCGGCCGCCGGGGATGCAGTTGTGCGGCGCGCCCGGATCAGCGACGAGATTCCCAGATACAGCAAGTACAACCCGCCTGCGATCTTCAGCCAACGGAACACTTCCGCCGAGTCCTCCAGCACGGCGGCGAGCCCCACTCCCACCAGCGCGGCCCAGACCAGGGATGCCAGAGCTGAGCCCAGCGCCGCCGCCAGGCCGGCCCCGGCACTTTGCAACGAGATCCTCAGCACCAGGAAGGTATCCGGGCCGGGGGTGACGGAAAGCAGCAGGCACAGCCCGGCAAAGGCCAGGAGGGTCACGACGGTCATGGGCACCATTGTCCTTTTGCTGGCAGCCCGACTGCAATCCGTCGCGATGGTTTGCTGCTTACCGTGCATTACATGACGCCGGTTGGACGCCGCGGACGGATCGTCTTGCCTTTGTTCGGCGGAGCCATAACACAGGGATCCGCCCGCATGCGGGCGCCACTGCCCACTAGGTTTTGTCGTCTGATGCCACGCGCACGCGCATGAGCCAGTCGGCGACAAGGGCTCGCACGAGGTTGGGTTGCTCATGGATCAAGGCATGGCCGGCGCGGTCGAGTACGGCCAACGTAGCGCGTGGGTAGTGCCGGATCAGCTCCGACGGTCCTGTGTGCCCGGCGGTGGCATCCTGTCGCCCGGCAACGACCAACACCGGATGAGGATAGGCTTTCGCGGCTTCCGGCCGATCCCGCAACTCCCAGTGCGAAAAGATCCGCATCAGGCTCGACTCGTCAGCCAGGGACGTTGCGGGAGCCACATACTCCTGGAACCGACGCAGCGTTTCAGGCGTCTGCACAACGAAGTAGCTGCGGTAAGTGGCCTCGAGATCCGAGTCGAGTGCACCGGTCAAATCGACCGACGAAACAAGGACCTCGTGCTGAGGCACGTCGCGCGTCTGCGGGCCAACGGGGCAGATCAGCGCCAGCCCGACGGCCTGATCAGGTCGCAGGTTCGCAATCGCACGGGCCAGGTAGCCGCCGTAGGACTGACCCATCATAAGAAACGGTTCGTCACCAATAGTGCTGGCGATAAGGCCGAGCAGAATGTCCACGACGTCGTCATTGCTCGTGATCGTCTCGGGCGCCGGGGTCCGGCCCATCCCGGGCAGGTCCGGATACAGGCGCCGGTAGCCAGGAACGTCGTCGAAAATCGGTTCAAGGGCACTGGCGATCTCGCGATGATCCACACCGGCGCCGTGGAGAGCGAGAACCGGCGTGCCGCTGCCGTACTCGGCGTAATGCACAGGCACTCCGCTAACCGTGGTGTCCATCCCGCAATGGTAGAACGCGTCGCGGCGATACCCGCCATCATCGACGGCACCCGGGACCGCTCCAGGTAAAGCTGCGCTCTGGTGGGAGGATGATTTGATGACGCCAAGTGTGGACGCATTTCTGCGGGGGCCCCGAGGGCGCCGTCTGTGCCTTGAACTGGCGATGCAGCTGGATCCGGACGTCAAAACGGCGGTCTTCTGGTGGGGATACGAACTTGATGGTGGACCGGGGACCTCGCGGGTCCAGCTGGGCGCTGCTGCCTCCCGGGAGGCCTCGACGCCGGCCTTTGCCGCGTCACCAGAACAGCTGGCTGCCAGGCTCGCCTCCCTGGACTTCACCGGACTTGACAGCGACCTGGTGCAGGCGGCCCTCGAGCGGTCAGTGGACACGGCAAGGTACTGGCAGGCACCCGATGGAGAGGACGTGCTCGCGGATCTCCCGAGTGTGACGGCGGCCCTGTCGCCCGTCGCGGAACAGGTCATGGCGCTGCCCGACAGCCAGTGGTTCTGGCAGCCTCGCCGGGCGGAGCAGTGGGCCATCGGCTTGCGATCGACAAACGGCCAGGCACCGCTGCCGAAGAATCCGCGACAAACACTGGCTGGGTGGGGCCGAGACGAACGAGCCGGGGAACTGCGGGCCGCGCGCGAACGCCCGGGCGATCCTCGCGCCAACTGGTCAGGAACTTGGTGGTCGATCCCGCACGGGCTGCTCCACACCGTTGGGCAGGTCCCGGCCGCACTGAGCCTCGTGGAAGATTCCCTGGGGTGGGAGCAGGCGACCACGGTTCCGGTTCGGGGAGCGGGCCGGACTCTTGAGATCGGCACAGCAGAAGACTGGATAACGCTGTGCCGCAGGTTCCCACTAGAGGTCACTGCATCCCGGCGACACGACTGGTTCCGCCTGACCGGACGCGACGGCCGATGGGTCATCCCGGATTGGGAACAAGTGGCAGGGGAGTGGGACGCCGCGCACCTCTCCGTCCTGGGTTACCTCAACGGCGCGACGCGCCCACTAACGGTCGACGCCGAAACGGCGACGGTCATCGCCGGATGGGCCCCGGACAGCACCATCTGGCTGACAGATGTCGCGCACGAAACGGGCGGCCCGCGGCAGACATGGCACCGCGCCTCGCACGGAGACCCCTGGACTCTCGCGCCGTAACAGTCGAACACCGACAGGTTTCAGCCATCACCGCCAGATTTCGGCGACCTGTTCCGCGAGGGCTCTGCCCTGGCTGTAACCAGCTCGAGCCGCAGGCGGACGCAGAGACAGATCCATCGCGTTGGCGCCGAACATGTGCTCGGCGGCGCTATCCGGGAAGACTGTTTGGACCCTGCTGCCCCCGGCGCGCAGTTCGTCGATTTGGGCGGCGAGATCCATGCCCCACTCGAGCGGCATCCGCGTCCTGCCGCCGAAGGGTGACAGCACCAGCACCCGCCCGTATCCAGCGGCCAGGTCGGCGTTCTCACTGCGTCGATAGCCGCCGTTGATGTACCGGGTCCCGCCGATGCGGTAGCCGTTGCTGGTGCTGGCGGCGACGGCGTCCACCAGATCGATTCCGCTGTGGCGGTCGAACACGACCGGGTCCCCGGTATCCGCATCAACAGCCGTGATCAGCACGGGCTGTTGCGGCCAGTGCCGGCTGGGAAGCCGGGCCGCGACGATGTCGCGCCAGCGCATCTGGGCAGAGCCGTCCGAAGCTTCCATCTCGAGTGCCGCGGCGCCCATCCTGCGGCGCATGTCGGAGGCATCCGCAGCAGAACCAATGATTCCGTTGGACCACTCCAGGTAGGTTTGCCCCGAGAGATTCGGAGCGCGTCCCCTGTCCGGTCCGGAGTGGCCGGCTTGTGGCCGAGGCACCTCGGCGAGGATGGCGGCATACAGTTCGGCCGGCCGAGTCCCGCTGGTGATCTGGGCAGCCACTGTTGATCCTGCCGATGTCCCGATGATGAGGTCGGCCTCGGTGACATCGATGCGGGCATCGGACAGGCCGGCGATGAGACCGAGCTCCCACGCATTGCCTGCCGCTCCGGCGCCGGCGAGCACCAAGGCCCGCTTGTGTGAGTTGTCGGTCTGTCGTGCGGCGTGGGCCTGTTGGCCGGGAACGGGCCAATTTCCGGGCTGTGGTGTCCGTGTCACTGCAATGGCACCGGAGGCGGTCGTCGAATGGATGCGCGGAGTTGAAGAAGGTGTTGTGTTCATGGGAGTCGCCTTTCGCGAATTTGCCTTGCGGCACTCCCGGAGACGACTACTTCAGTCGCGCGACCGTGGACTTCGGGGGAGCGCCCATTACGGATACTGCGTTCATGGGTCTCACCTCCTGAAGATTGATCACGATCACCGGAAAGCTATCACGCCGGCAAGGCGGGGCACAACGGGCATCCAGCCGCCAGAGCGCGCACCGGCTGAGTCGCCACACGCACAGTCAGCAAGTCTTGCCGGCGCGAGGGCGATGTGCTCACCACCCGGCCGTGCCCGGGCCGCCTTTGAACGGACCAACGATCTGCGTGGTGATCCAACCGCCGTAGAAGTCACCTTCCTGGAAGGTCACCTGCTCGCCGTTGACTTGGCAGGAGTCCATGTGAGCCGGGTAGAGGGCCACTCGGGTGCTGAGCGCCCCGAAACCCCGGGTGGGTTCGGGGTAGGTCCACCCGCCACGGGGAACGACGATGCCGCCGGCAACGACGTCGAAGTAGTGCGCTTCTCCCTTGAACTCGCAGAAGCTGGTGCCCCCGACCGGGACGAGTACACCGGCAGGGAATGAGTCCAATGGCAAGTAGTAGACAGGCGGGTGACTTGTCTCCAGGACGCGCACTGCATCGGTGC
>NZ_JBFTZL010000185.1:0-7229 GCF_056406825.1 Arthrobacter sp. P1_A5
GATCTGCTCCATGGCCTTCGGCCCGGGCCTGACGGTCGAGACGGCGCTCTTCACCCGGGTGGCTGCCCCGCGGCCCGCCGCGGATCCGCGGCAGGAGCCGGCGGCGGAACCGGCGGCGGAACCGGCGGAGCCGGCGCAGTCCGTAGCGGTACGGGTCTGAAAGCGGCCACGCTGAAACCGTTCAGCGCGAAGCGGGGCATGGAACACCTTCGGGCGGCCCTCCTGCGGGACCGCGCATCCGACGCCGTCGAGGAAATGGACCTGCCGGGCTGCGACCCCGGCCGCCTGGAGCGCACGTATGCCCAGTTTGCGCTCGTCAACCGTGCCGTCGCCGGCTGGCGCGGCATCTACCGGTCCCGGATCAGGCCCCGGCTGTCCACTGCTTCCGCCACCTCCCTGCTGGATATCGGGTGCGGCGGGGGCGACGTTTCCGTGCTGTTGGCCCGGTGGGCGGCCCGGGACGGACTGCGTCTCGAGGTCACCGCTATTGACCCGGATCCGCGGGCGATCCTGTTCGCCCGCGCCCGCCACGCGACGGCGGACGTGACGTTCCGCCAGGCGGCCAGCGCGGAGCTGCTCGAAGAGGGCAACCGGTACGACCTCGTGGTGTCCAACCATGTCCTGCACCACCTTGACGGGCTGGAAGAGTTTCTCGCCGAGTCGGCCCGGTTGTCCCGCGGCACGGTGGTCCACAACGACATCCGCCGCAGCCCCGCCGCCTACGCGCTGTTCTCTGCCGGCTCCTGGGTGCTCACCGGCTCCTACATCCGGCGGGACGGGCTGACCTCCATCCGCCGAAGCTACACCGCCGCGGAGCTGACCGCCGCCGCTCCCCCGGGCTGGACCGTCGCCCGCCACGCCCCCTTCCGGAACCTGCTGCTGCACGGCACTCCCGACGGCCTCTACCAGTCAGGGCCCGGTGCCAGTGGCTGAGGTTCTGATCATCGGTGCCGGTCCGGTGGGGCTGTTCATGGCCGCGCTGCTGCTGCAGGACGGCGTGGATGTTCAGGTCCTGGAACAGCGGGGCGCACCGGAGCCGCAGTCGCGCGCCATCGGCATCCATCCGCCGGCGCTGGCCGCGCTCGCGGGAACCGGAGTTGCCGAGGCCATGATTGCCGAGGGGGTCCAGATCCGCCGAGGTATGGCAATGGCCGGCGGAAAATGCCTCGCCCGGATGTCCTTTGCCGGCGTCTCGGACCGCTTTCCGTTCGTCCTGTCCCTGCCCCAGGCCCGTACTGAGGCGCACCTGGAACGGCGGGTCAACGAGCTCGGCGACGGCGCCCTGCACCGCGGCGTCCGCCTCACCGGACTGTCCGACGACGGCGGCCGGGTCAGCGTGGAAGCCGACTCCAAGAGTGGCACCCTGCGCTATTCGGCGCCGCTGGTCATTGCCGCCGACGGCGTGCGTTCCACGGTGCGGGCGCTGCAGGGCGCCGACGTGCGCGTGAAAGAGTACCCGGACAGTTACCTGATGGGTGACTTCGCGGACGGCACCGGGTTCGGTCCGGACGCGGCACTGTTCCTCTCCGGCGCCGGCATCGTGGAGTCGTTCCCCTTGCCCGGCCAGCTCCGCCGCTGGGTGGTCCGGCTGGGTACCGGCGACTCCGCGGCCGGCGGACCAGCAGCCGGCGCTCCCGGCGTCGACGCTCCCGGCGTCGACGCCCGGTGGCTCATGGGCTGCGTGCGCGAACGGACGGGGCTCGCCATCGACCCCGGGACCAACAGCATGCTCAGCCGCTTCGGCGTCCGCACGCGCCTGGTCCCCCGGATGGTGGCCGGCCGGGTGGTGATGATCGGGGATGCGGCCCACGAGGTGAGCCCCATCGGCGGGCAGGGCATGAACCTCGGCTGGCTGGATGCGGCGGCGTTGGCACCGATCGTCTCGGCGGCCGTGCGCGGCCAGGATGTCGCGGATCGCCTCCGGACCTTTGAGCGGACCCGGTTGCGGGCGGCGGCGAGGGCCGCACGCCAGGCGGAAATAAACATGGCCTTGGGCCGGCCCCTCACGGACCGACTCCTGGCGCTGCGGAACCGTGGCATCGCAGGCGTCRCCGCGGTTCCGCCGGTGAATTCCCTGATCGCCCGCCGTTTCACGATGCATTAGGCAGCGCATTGGTACGGGTTTGCCCCGGAATAGACTGTGCGCATGGACGGACTTCCCGTGATGCGCGGCGCCGCATCGTATTGGGTGTTGCGGGCAGTGGCCGCCACGGTGCTGCTCGGCGCGGCGGCGGCATGCAGCTCCGGAACCGCCGGCGGCACCGCCTCCCCGGCAAGCACGACGGCGTCGGCGACCCCGATCCCCACAGGCCCCGTGACCGCGGAAATCAGCCAGTTCCGCGACAACTACAGCAAGCAAATCATCGAAATCCAGCTCACGAACACCACCGGCCATGCCCTGACGGTCCTCGGCGCGGAACTGACCAGCCCTCTCTTCGCAGCCCCGATCATCTGGTCCGCCCGCACCGGCGGGATCGAGCTTCCGCCCGGACAGCCCAAGAGCCTGCCGGCGCCGCTGCCCGCCCCGGATTGCGGCAGCCCGGCCGGCCCGGCAGCCGGACCGGGAGCCACCTCCGGGGCTGCGGGCGACGCCCAGGTATCCCTGCGGCTGGCCACGCCGGAAGGTGCCGTGCCGGTCCCGGCCATGGCCCCGGCAACAGACCCGTTCGGCGTCCTCGCGCGGAACAATTCGGAGCTGTGCCTGGCCCGGGAAGCCTCGGCCGTCGCCACGATCGCGCTGGATCCCGAGCTCGAGGTCGCCGCGGACGGTCAGACCGCCGTCGTTCGTCTGCTGCTGCAACCGCGCGCCGCCGGCGGCGGCGGTGAACTGGTGATAGACCGGATCGAGGAAACCACGCTGCTGGCGGAGGCCTCACAAGCCCCGTGGCCCCGGTCGGTGACGGTCCGCGCCGGCGGTGCCCCGGCCCAAGTGCGCCTCGGCATCAGGCCCTCCCGCTGCGATCCCCATGCAGTGGCCGAAGACAAAGTGGGCACACTCCTTCCCCTGCAGGTCAGGGTGGCGGGCCGCGAAGGAATTGTGAAGATCGACGCCGGCAGCCAACTTCGCGCCCGCATCTACGACTTTGTTACAAAGGCGTGCGGGCGCCAGTAGTGTGGGGGCATGCCCTTTGACGCCAGGCCCACTGACTACAGCGCCGCCCGGATGAGCGAGACCGTCCAGGAGATCCTGAGCGCCGGCATCCTCCCGCCGATTGTCCAGGCCGGACACCCGGTGCTCCGGCACGTGGCGGCGCCGTACGATGGCCAGTTGACTGATGCCGACCTCGGGCACCTCATCGACCTCATGCGCAGCGTGATGCACAAGGCCCCAGGCGTGGGCCTGGCGGCCCCGCAGCTGGGGATTCCGCTGCAGATCGCTGTCCTGGAGGACCAGTTCGACGTCGATCCCGACGTCGCTGCCGTCCGCGGGCGGGAGGCGCTGCCGTTCTTTGCCATGCTGAACCCGAGCTATCGTCCCCTGGGCGCGAAGTCCGCGGCGTTCTACGAAGGCTGCCTCTCCATTGGCGGCCTGCAGGCGGCGGTCGTGCGGCCGGAATCAGTCCAGCTCGATTTCACGGCGCCGGACGGCACGAAACTCCAGCAGACTTTCTCCGGCTGGCAGGCCCGGATTGTCCAGCATGAAACCGACCACCTCCAAGGGATCCTCTTCCTGGACCGGGCCGAGCTGCGCTCCATCAGCAACAATGCCGAATACTCCGCCCGCTGGGCCCAGCCGGACATCAGCCGCGCCCGGCAGGAACTCGGGTTCCTGCCGGACCCGGCCGCGGACTAAGCCTGCGGGCCAGGGCCAGGGCCAGGGCTAGGGCTGCGGCGCCGGATTCGATGCGGACGGCAGGTAGCGGGCCCACCACTTCAGGATTTCATCGAACCGCTGCTTCCGGTGGTGCGGCGTGCCGGAGCGGGACAGCTCATGGTTCTCGCCGGGGAAGACCAGGAATCCGGTCTCGACCCCCTGTTGCTTGAGGGCGGTGAAGTACCGCTGGCCCTGCTCCACGGGACACCGGAGGTCCTCCTCGCTGTGGATCACCAGCGACGGCGTCCGTACGTGCTGCACGCGCGCCATGGGACTCTGGGCCGCCATTTGCTCCGCCGCCGGGCCGGTGTATTCGCCACCGAAGAACCAGCCGATGTCGGACGAACCGGTGAAGCTCACGGGGTCCAGGAAACCACGCTCGACTATGGCGGCCCGGAAACGGTGGTCGTGGCTGATGGTCCACGCCGTCAGGTAGCCGCCGTAGGATCCGCCCATGATGCCGACATTGGCGGCGTCCAGATCCTCGAACTTCCCCACAGCCCCGTCCAGGAACGCCAGGACGTCCTGCATGTCCACGGTTCCCATCCGCTCCTTGATGGACCGGCCATGTGCCTGGCCGTAACCGGCCGAACCCCGCGGATTGCACATCAGCACGGCGTAACCGGCCCCGGCATAGACCTGCGCTTCGTCGAACAACGCCACCCCGAACTGGGCAAACGGGCCACCATGGATGTTCAGCAGCACCGGGTGCGGTCCCGGGCCCGCAGGCTTCACGAGCCAGCCGTGGACCGGGTACCCGTCGGCCGAGGCCAATGTCAGTTCCTGCGGCTCGCTGATCCCCGCCACGCTCCGCAACTGGGCGGAGAAGTCCGTCAGGCGGCGCACCTGCCCGCGCTCGAGCACGGCAACATCACCGGCCGTCGTCGAATCGCTGAAACTCACCACGAGCGTTCCGCCACCCTCCGCGGCGCCGGTCACCACCCGGTTGCCTTCCAGGAGGACGGTGTGGCCGCCCGTCGCAACGAATTCGTGCAGCTCCACGGTTCCCCGCGCATTGTTCAGCACCATGGCGCCCGCGCCGCCGCGCAGCTCCAGCCGGCTGCCGCCGGACAGGTCCAGCGCCTCGGCATCGCTGAGCGCCGTGGCGTGTCCGCCGGCGGCAGGCATCGCATAGAGGGCGGTGTTCCTGGCCACGAAGTCCAGCCCGGATGCGCCCAGGTCCTGGGCCAGGAAGAAGAGCCACTGCCCATCGGCGGATTGGCGCACGGCGCTGATGCTCTGCCGTCCGGCGTTGGCCGGCACCACGGCCTGCGGCTGCCCTCCGGTAACAGGCAGCGCGTAGATTCCGCTGACGAGGTCAGTGTCCCGCCCATCGTGCAGGGCTGCGGTGAAGAAGATGGTGCCGCCGTCGGCGCTGAAGCCGGCGCCGTTGTGGTCCGCTGGTGCGGTGGTGAGTTGTTTGGCGGCCGGCAGCAGCCCGGCAGCATTCTCCGCGGGATCGGCCGCGGTGCCGAGGGCCTTCAGGGCGCGTCCGGCCGGCGCCACCTTCGGTTCGGCGTCAAGCTGCGGCACCTCGAGGATGAACAGCTGAAGCGGCTTGTCAGCGGTGTAGCCAACACCGTTCATCCGGTACTGGAAATCCGTGATCAGCCGGGCGTCCTCGCTGCCCGCACTCACGCCGTCGACGCTGCCATACCGGCCCTCGTCAGGCGTCCTGGCGCTGAAGAGAATGCTGCGGGAATCAGGCGACCACGTGAAGGAGCTGACCCCCAGTGGGGCCTCCGTCAACAGCTGGGGTTCGCCGCCGGCGGCTTCCACCACGAACAGCTGCGGCTTTCCGTCCGCTGCCGCACGCAGGAACCCAAGGGCACGGCCGTCTGGTGAAAAGTCCGGTGCCGTGTCGCGGAAGCCCCGGGTCAGCCGGCGTGGCCTCTGGTCCGGGTCGTTGAAGTCCGGGTGGGTCAGGTCCTGACCCAGGGGCACGGTCCACAGCTGGCCCACGTAGGCATCGGCATCGAAGTCCGGGCGGAGCACGGAGACCACGGCGCGGGAACCGTCGGGGTGCACGGCAGGGGCGGACACGGAATTGAGCAGCGGAAGATGTTCAGATTTCACGATTGCGAGCCTAGCCCGTGGCGCGCCCGCTGTGAAACACCTCACGTTGCGCCGGTGCGGCGAGGCGCGCCGCGGTGTGCCCGGTGCGCGGCGCCCCTGTAGCCAGTGCCCCGGCCGCGCGGCGGGCCGGGGATCCGCGCATAGGATGAAAACTATGCCCGCCGCCGATCTCCCCCTCCTGTGCCCGGTGTGCCGCCAGGGCCTCCGCTTCACTGGCGGCGCCCGCACCTTGGTGTGCGGAGCCGGACACAGCTTTGACGCGGCCAGGCAGGGCTACTTCAACTTCTTGGTCGGCAAGGGGACGGTTTTTGAAGCCGACAGCGCAGACATGGTGGCGGCCCGCTTCGACTTCCTCTCCGCGGGGCATTACCAGCCGCTGGCCGATGCCGTGGCCGGGCTCGCCACACCGGCGCTCCGGGAAGCCCCCGCCGGCCGGCCCCTCGTGCTCGACGCCGGGACGGGCACCGGCCACTACCTCAGGGCCGTACTGGACCGGGCCGCGGACAGCGGTCCTGCCGCGGCAATCGGCCTGGACATTTCCAAGTTCGCCCTGCGCCGCGCAGCGAGGCTGAACCCCGAGGCTTTGAACGTCGTCGGGGACGTCTGGCAGCCGTTGCCGGTCGCGGAGAACGCCGTCGACGTCGTCACCGTGGTCTTTGCGCCGCGCAACGCGCCCGAGTTCGCCCGGGTTCTCCGCCCCGGCGGCCGCCTGGTCGTGGTCACACCGCGGCCCGGTCACCTGGCGGAGGTTGCCGGGCCGGCCGGGATGCTGGGGATCGAGCCGGCCAAGGACGAGCGGCTCGCCGCGTCCCTGGGCCAGCACTTCGCGCCCGTCGCAGCATCTGATCTGGACCTGGCACTGGCCCTTGGCCCGCGCGACGTCGCCAACCTGGCCTACATGGGACCGGCCGGCCACCACCTGGACCGCGCCGCACTGGCAGCCCTCGAATCCGCGCTTCCGGAGCGGACCTCCGTCTCGGCCCGCKTCCGGATCAGCGTCTTTCAACCCATCCGCTGACCATTCCCGCTCCCGCCGGTTCGCGGGTGCCGTCCGGCATGCCCCGAAAACCACCCCCGGGAGGGGAACCGGGGCGGAAGGCCAGGCCGGGGAATCGACCCGCGAAATAACGACTTGGCCACTTTGGCCATCAATTCCCTACCGCCGGTCCCAGCTATTGCCGTTCCGCTTAGGATGGAATCACAGTTACTGGGGACCTGTGCCTGCAGCTCCCGGAACTCAAGGGGGAATTGATGTCTGAATGGCTGATCGAGAATTGGTGGGCGTTGTGGCTCACGCTCTTTCTCCTGTTTGCCGTGGTCGAGATGATCACACTCGACC
>NZ_JBFTZL010000186.1:0-7170 GCF_056406825.1 Arthrobacter sp. P1_A5
GCTCAAGTACTCCCCCGGTGCCTTGATCGGCACCGGAGGGGCGCTGGAAACACCCAGCCAGAGCATGTCCATCAGGCACGTACAACCCATCACGTCTCCGGCGGACCTTGCCCAGGTGCCACTGGAGGAACGCGAAGGACTGCCTCCCCTGAAGCTCGCCGACGTGGCAACCGTCGTGGAGGACCACCAGCAACTGATCGGTGACGCGGTCATCAATGGCGGCCCCGGACTGATGCTGATCGTCGAAAAGCTGCCGTGGGGCAACACCCTCGAAGTCACCCGCGGGGTCGAGGAAGCGCTCAAGGAACTGCAGCCCGGCCTGACCGGAATCGCAGTCGACACCACCCTGTTCCGGCCCGCCTCGTTCATCGAGGAATCGCTCGGCAACCTGAGCCTCGCGCTGCTGCTGGGCTGCTTCCTGGTGGTCCTGGTGCTGAGCGTCTTCCTGTTCCAATGGCGGACAGCCCTGGTGAGCGTGACGGCGATCCCGTTGTCGCTGATGGCAGCGGCCCTGGTGCTGTATTGGACCGGGGGCACGATTAATACGATGGTGCTTGCGGGGCTGGTGATTGCCGTCGGGGTCGTGGTGGACGATGCCATCATCGACGTCGAGAACATCGTCAGGCGGCTCCGGCACCACCGCGCCAGCGGCGGGACCGAAAGCACCGCCCGCGTGGTCGTCAACGCCTCTCTGGAAGTCCGCGGCCCCATCGTCTACGCCACACTGATTATCGTTGCCGCCACGGTGCCGATCTTCTTCCTGGACGGCCTGACGGGCGCCTTCTTCCGGCCCCTGGCGACCGCCTACACCCTGGCGGTGATGGCGTCCATGCTGGTGGCCCTCACGGTCACGCCGGCCATGGCGTACATCTTCCTGCGCAATGCCAAACTCGAAGACCGCGATCCGCCGGTGGTCCGGGTCCTCAAGCGCTGGTACGGCGCCGCCCTGCGTCCCATTGTGAAACGCCCGCTCCCGGGCTACCTCGCGGTGGCGGCACTCGGCGTCGTCGGAATCATAGCGGCCCCGCTCCTGGGCCAGTCACTGTTGCCCTCGTTCAAGGAACGTGACTTCCTCATGCACTGGGTCACGCAACCCGGCACCTCCAACGCCGAGGAAGTGCGCGTCAGCCAACTGGCCTGCCAGGAGCTGATGACCATTCCAGGCGTCAACAACTGCGGGTCCCACATCGGTCAGGCCTTCGCCGCCGATGAGGTGGTGGGAGTCAACTTTGGCGAGAACTGGATCAGCGTTGACCCCTCGGTCGACTACGACAAGACCCTGGCCTCCATCCAGCAGGTCGTGGACGGGTATCCCGGCATTCACCGGGACGTCCAGACCTACCTCAAGGAACGTGTCCGCGAGGTGCTCACCGGTACGGGCTACTCGATCGTGGTCCGCGTGTACGGCGATGACCTGGACACGCTGAAGAAGCAGGCGGACAAGGTCAAGACTGCCCTGGCCGGCATCGAGGGTGCCATCGGAGCCAAAGTCGCACTCCAGGTCAACGTTCCGCAGGTGGACGTCGAGGTGAACCTGGACGCCGCCAACCGCTACGGCCTGAAGCCCGGTGACGTCCGCCGTGCCGCAGCCACCCTGGTATCCGGCGAGGAGGTCGGCGACGTCTACCGGGACGGCAAGGCCTATGACGTCCAGGTCTGGAGTCCTCCGGCGATCCGGACCAGCGTCACAAGCATCGAGAACCTGCCGCTGGACACTCCCAGCGGGCAGAAGATCCGGGTGGCCGATGTCGCCAAGATCACGGTAAAGCCCACTCCCAACGTCATTGAGCGTTCGGAAGGGTCCCGCCGCCTCGATGTCAGCGCCAACGTCAAGGAAGGCGATCTGGCCAAAGTCGTCGAAAAACTCGAATCCGATCTCAAGTCCGTGGAGTTCCCCACCGGATACAGCGCCGAGATCCTGGGCGAATACGCGGAGCGGCAGGCCGCCTCGCAGCGGCTTCTCCTCTTCGCGATGGGCGCCCTGGTTGTGGTGTTCCTCCTGCTCCAGGCGGCATTCCGGAGCTGGCGGCTTGCCGTTCTGGGCATCCTGACGCTGCCGGTGGCACTGGTGGGCGGGGTGATCGCCGCGCACATGAGCGGCGGAATCCTGTCCCTCGGGTCGCTGGTCGGGTTCCTGACAGTGATGGGCATCGCCGCCCGCAACGGCATCCTGCTCATCAACCACTGCCAGCACCTGGAGCAGTTCGAAGGCGTGCCGTTCGGCCGGGACCTGGTCCTGCGGGGCGCAGCCGAACGCCTGTCACCAATCCTGATGACCACGCTCGCCACCGCACTCGCCCTGGTCCCGCTGGTGGTGATGGGCAACCGCCCCGGCCATGAGATCGAGCACCCTATGGCCGTGGTGATCCTGGGTGGACTGGTGACATCGACACTGGTCAACCTGTTCATCGTTCCATCGCTCTACTTGCGGTTCGCCAAGAAGGGTCCGGCACGTCATGACCGTCAGCCCCGCGAGCCGGAACCTGTATCAGCCGTATAGCAAAAACTACCAACAATGAGAGGCCAGTCAGATGACTCCACTATCTAAGAGATTTACCGCTTACGGCTCCGCGGTCTTGCTGGTGGTGGCGTCGCTGACGGCGGCGACGGCGGCCGCGGCGACGGCAGCCACCGCGCCGGCGGTCGCCCGTTCCCAGGAACTGTGCGGCCCCGGCTCGGCGATCAAATTCAACCGCGGCGCCTTCCCGTCCAGGCCGGAGATTGACAACAAGTGGTTCCCCCTCGAACCCGGCATGCAGTACACCACCACCGGTAAAGTAGTCTCCCCGGACGGGACAACCACCCGCAAGGTTGTCAGCACGGTCACGGGGCTGACCAAGGTGATCGACGGGGTGAAGACCATCGCGATTTGGGACCGGGACTACTCCGACGGTGAGCTCGCGGAATCGGAACTTGCCTTCTTCGCCGAGACACGGAAGGGAGACGTGTGGCTCTTCGGCGAATATCCGGAGGAGTACGAGAACGGGAAGCTTGTGGGCGCGCCAAGTACGTTCATCAGCGGCATCGACAAGGCCCAGGCGGGCATCGCCATGCAGAGCCACCCGCGCCTGAAGACCCCCGCCTACCCCCAGGCCTACGCACCCAGCGTGGACTTCCTGGACTGCGGTGATGTGTTCGCGAAGGACCAACGCGTCTGCGTCGCCACTGGTTGCTACAGCGATGTGCTGGTCATCGATGAGTTCAACCCGCTGGACCCGCCAAGCGCCGGCCACCAGCGAAAGTTCTATTCCAAGCACACGGGTCTGATCAAGGTCACGGCCGTGGGCGGAGAGGACCAGGAGTTCCTGAATCTCGTCAAGATCAAGAAGCTCAGCCGCTCCGAACTGAAGAGCGTCAACGAGCAGGCACTGCAGATCGACCGCCGGGGCTACACGGTCAGCAAGGACGTCTACGCGAAGACGCCGCGCGCTGAGGTGGCACGTGGCTACGACGGCCACCACTACCACTAACGGCCCTGCCGCTCCCGTGCAATAGACAAAGGAGCCCCGGCCGGGATCTTCCCGGCCGGGGCTCCTTTGTGGGCGCCTACTTCACGTCGTCGTCAACCCAGTCCATCGACTTGGTGACGGCCTTCTTCCAGAGACGCATCTGGCGTTCCCGCTCGCCCTGGTCCATTTGCGGCTCCCACCGCTTGTCCTCGGCCCAGTTGGCCGAGCACTCGCCCAGGTCCTTCCAGAATCCGACCGCCAGGCCGGCCGCGTAGGCTGCTCCCAGAGCCGTCGTCTCGACCACCTTCGGACGGATGACCGGCACGCCGAGGATGTCCGCCTGGAACTGCATCAGGGCGTCGTTGGCGACCATGCCGCCGTCGACCTTCAGCTCCGTCAGCGGCACGCCGGAGTCGGCGTTGACGGCGTCCAGCACCTCACGGGTCTGGAAGGCGGTGGCCTCCAGCGCCGCGCGGGCGATATGGGCCTTGGTAACAAAGCGGGTCAGGCCCACAATGGCGCCACGGGCGTCCGAGCGCCAGTACGGCGCGAAGAGGCCGGAGAACGCCGGCACAATGTACACGCCGCCGTTGTCCTCCACCGAGGCCGCGAGGGTCTCGACCTCCGGGGCGCTGCCGATCATGCCGAGGTTGTCCCGCAACCACTGGATCAAGGAACCGGTGACGGCAATGGAGCCCTCCAGCGCGTAGTGCGGCGCCGCGTCGCCGAGCTTGTAACCGACGGTGGTCAGCAGCCCGTTCTTGGAATGGATAATCTCCTCGGCCGTGTTGAAGATCAGGAAACAGCCCGTGCCGTAGGTGTTCTTGGCTTCCCCGGCATCGAACGCCGCCTGCCCGAACGTGGCCGCCTGTTGGTCGCCCAGGATGCCGGCCACAGGAACCTCGCGCAGCAGCTGCGAGGTGTGGACTGTGCCGTAGACCTCGGAGGAGGACTTGATGGTCGGCATCATGGAGGCCGGGACGCCGAACGCGTCCAGAATCTCCTGGTCCCACGACAGCGTCTCAAGGTCCATGAACATGGTCCGTGAGGCGTTGGTCACGTCGGTGACGTGCACTCCGCCGTCGGTCCCGCCGGTCAGGTTCCAGAGCACCCAGCAGTCGGTGTTGCCGAAGACGAGGTCGCCGGCCTCCGCCTTGGCCCGGGCGCCCTCGACGTTGTCCAGGATCCACTTGATCTTGGTGCCCGAGAAGTAGGTCGCCAGCGGCAGGCCCACCTTCTGCTTGAAGCGTTCTACGCCGCCGTCCTTGGCGAGTTCGTCCACGATCGGCTGGGTACGGGTGTCCTGCCACACGATGGCGTTGTAGATCGCCTCGCCGGTGGTCTTGTCCCACACCACCGCTGTTTCGCGCTGGTTGGTGATGCCGACGGCGGCGATGTCGTGCCGGGTCAGGTTCGCCTTGGACAGGGCCGAGCCGATCACTTCGCGGGTGTTGTTCCAGATTTCAGCGGGGTTGTGCTCCACCCAGCCGGGCTGGGGGAAGATCTGCTCATGCTCCATCTGGCCGGAGGAGACGATGCTGCCGCTGTGGTCAAACACGATGGCTCGGGTGCTCGTGGTGCCCTGGTCGATTGCAACTACGTACTGGTTCATATTGACGTCCTTGTCTGTTTGGCGTGGCAGTTGTACTGACGGTTGAACGGGCGGTTAGTGAGGGATGACGGGGATGATGATCGGCACGACAGCTGCCACGAGGCCGCCCAGGGCGCCCCCGATGAGGGGACCGACGACCGGGATCCAGGAGTAGCTCCAGTCGCTGGAGCCCTTGCCCTTGATGGGGAGCAATGCGTGCGCGATGCGGGGGCCCAGGTCACGGGCGGGGTTGATGGCGTAGCCGGTGGGGCCGCCGAGCGAAACACCGATGCCGACGACCAGCAGGGCCACAGACAGCGGGCCGAGTCCGGATGGCGTCCCACCGAAGGTCAGGATGACGAACACGAGGACAAAGGTGCCGATGATCTCGGTGATCAGGTTCCACTGGTTGGAGCGGATCGCCGGGCCGGTGGAGAAGACGGCCAGCTGGCTGGCGGGCTCCTGCTCGAGATCAAAGTGCTGCTTGTGGGCCAGCCACATCACGACGGCGCCGAGGAAGGCACCGGTCAGTTCACCGCCGAAGTAGGTCAGGGTTGAGGCGAAGTCGACCGGAACGCCGGGAGCGTACAACTTCTTGCCGTTGACCAGCAGGCCAAAAGTCACGGCAGGGTTCAGGTGCGCACCTGAGATGGCGGCAACATAGACACCGGAGAAGACGGCAATGCCCCATCCCCAGGTCACCATCAGGAACCCGCCGTTGTTGCCCTTGGTGCCTTTGAGCGCAACGTTGGCCACCACGCCGCAACCCAGCAGGGTCAGCATGGCGGTACCGAATAATTCGGATAGGAAAACTATTCCAAGAGACATCTTTGACTCCTCTATTTTCTGTTGTCGGCGTCCGCGAGTTTGGAAGCCGTGGGGCCGGCAGCATGTTCGTGCTGCCGGCCAGCCACTGCGCCGGCCGCCAGGGCGGACCGCGCAGTGCTTGCACCCGGGCTTCCCTGCCCGGGCACGCAAGCAATATCAGGCGACCAGGCTGTGGACCCGGACACCGTGGAACCGCTGTAGCACCTCCTGTGCGTGGCTGATCTCTGAGGCCCGGCGCGCCGCGTCCCAGCCGAGCGGTCCGGAAAGGATGTCCGCGACTTCGTTGAGCAGTTCCCCGGTCACCAGGCCGCGAAAGGCCAGGGACGTGCGGCGGATGAGGACGTCCACGAGGTGCCCGATCTGCTCATGGGCGGCCATGAACTCCAGTTCCCGGGTGCTCAGCTCGCGGGTGGAATGCAGCAGCCTGTCCTGCTCGCCGGCCGCGGCCCCGTCCAGGAAGCGGATGACTTCTTCGGCGCGGGTCCCGTAGCGGGTCAGCAGCCCGGTGACGCGGGCGGCGTCGCGGCCGGCCGACATGTGGGCCTTGATCCAGCGCTGGACGCCGTCCTCGCTGTCCGGGAAGCCGGCGCCGCCGCCGATGGCGAGCTTCGCCGTCGAAACCTTCCGTTCCATACCGAGTTCGGCCAGGACGTCGTTGCTCAGGTGCTCGGCGAGGGCCCGGAACGTGGTCCACTTGCCGCCCACGAGGCTGAGGACGGCGCCGTCCGCCGCCGCACGGCGTTCGATCCGATAGTCCCTGCTGACGAAGCCGGGCTGGGTCGCGTCGTGCTTCGGAAGCGGGCGAACACCGGAGAACGAGTAGACAATCTGGTCGCGGCCCACCGGGATGTCCGGGAACACGTGGCCGATCAGGTCAAAGAAGTAATCGATTTCTGCCTCAGTGCACACGGCGTCCTGGGCCATGTCGGCGTCGACGTCGGTGGTGCCGACCAGGACGCGGTCCCCCATCGGGTAGATCAGCACGATCCGGCCGTCGGTGTGCTCGAAGAAGATTTCGCGGCCGTTGCACGCCGCGAGCAGCTCCGGATGGTCCAGCACGATGTGCGAACCCTTGGTTCCGCCCATGAACGACGACGCCGCCCCCATCGCCTCGTTGGTCAGGTCGACCCAGGCGCCGGTGGTGTTCACGACGACGTCGGCAGTGAAGTCGAACACCTCGCCGGTCAGTTCATCCCGCAGCTGGACAGTAGTTCCTGGAGTGCCGGGGGTGCCGGGGGTGCCGGGGGTTCCGGAGCCGCCCAGCGAGACCAGGGAGACGTAATTGCTGGCGCGGGCGTGGCT
>NZ_JBFTZL010000187.1:0-7130 GCF_056406825.1 Arthrobacter sp. P1_A5
ATGACGAGAAGGTATTCGCATGCAACAAGCCCAAACCGCCACGAAGGCGGCTCCTGCCGAGGCCGGCACCGGCAGCGCTGCCACCGCCGTCGGCGCAGCCGTCGACTCCGTACTCAGCCGGGGACTCAACGTCCGCCACATCCGCTTCATGGCGCTGGGCTCGGCGATCGGCACGGGGCTGTTCTACGGCTCCGCCTCCGCCATCCAGAAGGCCGGGCCCGCCGTCCTGCTGGCCTACATGATCGGCGGCGCCGCGGTCTTCATGGTGATGCGTGCCCTCGGCGAAATGGCGGTGCGGCATCCGGTGTCCGGGTCCTTCGGCCAGTACGCGAGCCGCTACCTGGGACCGCTGGCCGGGTTTGTGACGGGCTGGACCTATGTCTTTGAGATGGCGATCGTGGCCATCGCGGATGTCACGGCGTTCAGCATCTACATGGGATTCTGGTTCCCCGGCGTGGAGCGCTGGGTCTGGATCCTGGCCATCATCTTCTTCCTGGCCGCCCTGAACCTGCTCAGCGTCAAGGTGTTCGGCGAGCTGGAATTCTGGTTCTCCCTGATCAAGGTGGCGGCCATCATCGCCATGATCGCGGGCGGGGCTGCGATCATCGTCTTCGGCTTCCAGGCCGGCGGCGCCACCGTGGCACCAGGGCTCGGCAACCTCGTGGACCACGGAGGCCTGTTCCCCAACGGGTTCGAAGGACTCCTTGCCTCCTTCGCCGTGGTGATGTTCGCGTTTGGCGGCGTGGAGACCCTCGGCATCACCGCAGGTGAGGCCGCCGATCCGAAAAAGGTCATCCCCAAGGCCGTCAACACCGTGCCCGTCCGGGTCCTGCTGTTCTATGTGCTGACCCTCGGCGTGCTGATGAGCCTGTTCCCGTGGGACGAAATTGGCAGCAACGGCAGCCCCTTCGTGCAGATCTTCAGCGGCCTGGGCATCCCGGCCGCACCCCACATCCTCAACGCCGTGGTGATCACGGCGGCGCTCTCGGCAGTCAACAGCGACATCTTCGGCGCCGGCCGGATCCTCTTCGGCCTGGCCCGGCAGGGCCACGCACCGGCGAGCTTCGGCAAGGTTTCCCGTCACGGGGTGCCGTGGATGACGGTGGTGATGATGACCGGCATCCTGCTGGTGGGGGTGGTGCTGAACGCCGTGATCCCGGAAGACGTCTTCCTGCTGATCGCCTCGATCGCCACCTTCGCGACCGTGTGGGTCTGGGCCATGATCCTGGCCTCCCATGTCGCCATGAAACGCGAGATCGCCCGCAAGTCCCTGCCGGCGTCGGAGTTCCCGTCACCGTGGTGGCCCGCCGCCTCCATACTGACCATCGCGTTCATGGCCCTGGTGATCGTGATTCTCGGCGCCTTCGAGGACACCCGGGTGGCGCTGTATGTGGGCGCCGCCTGGCTGGGCGTCCTGGTACTCGCTTACCGCCTCTGGGTCCGCGGCCACGGCCGGGCGCGGGCGGAACTGGTCGACGAAACCGCCCAGCTCCCGCAAGTTCCCGCCGGGCGGTGATAGTGCCTCGCCCCCAAGGGATTAAGACGCTCCCGGGGGTGCCCCCACGGGGTTAAGATCAGGCATGGTCCCTGCCACCAACCTCTTGGCCTTTGCCCTTGCCGCCCTCGTGCTCATCGCCATCCCGGGGCCCAGCGTGCTGTTCGTGATCGGACGGACGCTGGCCCTGGGACGCAGGGGCGGGCTGTTGAGCGTCCTGGGAAACGCGGCCGGAGAGGTGGTGCAGATCGCCGCCGTGGCCCTGGGCGTCGGCGTGGTGCTGGCCCAATCCCTGCTGCTGTTCAGCGTGGTGAAATTCGCCGGCGCCGCCTATCTGGTCTACCTCGGGATCCAGGCGATCCGGCACCGCGGCGGCGGCGCGGCGACGGCGTCGTCCTCGAACCCGGCCTCGACCGCCCGCGTGCTCCGGGAGGGCTTCATCGTCGGCGCGACCAACCCCAAGTCGATTGTATTTTTCGTGGCCGTGCTTCCCCAGTTCGTGGACTACTCGGCCGGAGCGATTCCCGTGCAGCTCGCCGCCTTGGGTGCGGTCTTCCTGCTCATTGCCCTGGTCTCGGACAGCACGTGGTCCCTCGCGGCCGGGACGGCCCGGCACTGGTTTGCGCGCTCCCCCCGGCGGATCGCCGCTCTCAGCACCACCGGTGGCGTGATGATGATCGGGCTGGGCGGCACCCTGGCGCTCGTGGGCAACAAGAACTAGCGGATTCCTGTCGCCCAGCAGATGGAAGCGGGCGGCGGCGGGCATGTGCGTCTAAGCGAGGAACGAGCGAGCACGCGGAACATGTCCGTCCCGCCCGCACGGCAGCCCGGCCCGGGCTACCGCGCCGACCAGCCGCCGTCCATCGTGTAGCTGGCACCGGTGACCATGCCGGCGTCGTCGGATGCCAGCCACGCCACCAGGGACGCCACTTCCTCGGGCTCCACGAGCCGCTTGACCGCTGATTCGGTCAGCATGATCTTGGCGAGCACCTCGGACTCCGGGATGCCGTGAACCTTGGCCTGGTCCGCGATCTGCGATTCAACCAGGGGCGTGCGGACGTAGCCGGGGTTGATGCAGTTGGAGGTGACCCCGTGCGCCCCGCCTTCGAGGGCCGTTACCTTGCTCAGGCCCTCGAGCCCGTGCTTGGCCGAGACGTAGGCGCTCTTGAACGGCGAAGCCCGGAGCCCGTGCACGGAGGACAGGTTGATGATGCGGCCGAAGTTGTTGGCGTACATGTGCGGCAACGCGGCCCGGATCAGCAGGAACGGGGCCTCCAGCATGAGGGTGATAATGCGGCGGAAGTCGGCCGGATCGAACTCCTCGATGGGGCTGATGCGCTGGATTCCGGCGTTGTTCACCAGGATGTCGCAGTCCAGGCTGAGCGTCTGGAGGGATTCCACGTCGAGCAGGTTGACGGCCCACGCGGTGCCGCCGACCTCGTCGGCGAGCGCGGCGGCTGCGGCCTCGTCCATATCCGCGATCACCACTTTGGCCCCGCGCGCAGCCAGGGCCCGGACGCTCGCCGCGCCGATCCCGCCGGCGCCGCCGGTGACCAGGGCCTTGCGTCCGTTCAGCGTGTTTTCCATAACTCAGCCTTCCGTGTCAAAAATTCGATGAGGCGGCCGGCTCCAGCGTGGCTGGAGCCGGCCCAAAACTCAAGCAGCTCAGCGGATGGCTGCTACGGGCAGGCCTTCGCGTTCGGCGTCGGCCCGGTCCACGTCCTCCAACGCGATGCCCTTGGTTTCCTTCAGGGTCAGCACTGCGACGGTGGTGATGGCGCAGGCGACCAGCAGGTAGATCGCGGTAGGCAGCCAGGAGCCGGTGTCCTTGAGCCACTGGGTGGCCAGGAGCGGCGCCAGCGAACCGGCGAAGATCGAGGTGACCTGCGAGCCAAGGGAGACCCCGGCGTAGCGCATCCTGGTCGGGAACAGCTCCGACATGAGGGCCGGCTGGCCGGCATACATGAAGGCGTGCAGGCACAGGCCGATCGTGACGGCCAGGACGATGATCACCGGGTTGCGGGTATCGAACATCGGGAAGGCGAAGAACGGCCAGGTGGCACCTGTGACGGCACCGATGAGGTAGACCGGCTTCCGGCCCCAGCTGTCCACGAGGCGCCCGACCTGCGGGATGACCAGGAAGTGGACGACGTGGGCGATCAGCAGGGCCAGCAGCAGCGAGGAGGTGTCGTACTTGTGCACGGACTTCAGGTAGACGATCGCGAAGCTGACCACGAGGTAGTACATGATGTTTTCCGCGAACCGGAGCCCCATGGCCTGCAGGATGCCCTTGGGGTATTTGCGGATGACTTCGCGGACGCCGTAGCTGGCGGACTGATCCTCTTCCAGCTGGGCCTTGGCCTCGAGGAAGATGGGCGATTCGGAGACGTGGGTGCGGATGTAGTAACCGACGAACACGATCACGGCGGAAAGCCAGAACGCCACCCGCCAGCCCCAGCTGAGGAAGTCGGCTGAGCTGAGCACGTTGGACATGATGAACAGGACCAGGGTGGCCAGCAGGTTGCCCACGGGAACGGCGGCCTGGGGCCAGCTGGACCAGAAGCCCCGGGACTTGTTGGGGCTGTGCTCGGCGACGAGCAGGACTGCGCCGCCCCATTCGCCGCCGAGGGCGAAGCCCTGGATGAAGCGCAGGAGGACCAGCAGCGCCGGCGCCAGGTAACCGAGGGTGGCGAAGCCCGGGAGGCAGCCCATCAGGAAGGTGGAGACACCGATGATGATGATGGTGAGCTGCAGGGTGGGCTTGCGGCCGAGTTTGTCGCCGATCTGGCCGAAGACAATGCCGCCCAGGGGGCGGGCCACGAAACCGACGGCGTAGGTCAGGAACGCCTGGATGATGCCGTCCAGCTCGTTGCCCGTGGCGGGGAAGAAGTACTTGCCGAACACCAGGGTGGCGGCGGTGGCGTAGAGGAAGAATTCGTACCACTCGACGACGGTTCCCACCATCGATGCGGCGACGATTTTCTTGAGCCCGGAACCCTTGGATGCGGGTGCTGCGGCGGTTGTTGCAGAGCGTTCGTTTACGCTCATCTGATTCTCCTTAGTGTCCACGGTGACACGCGCTGTGACGCACAGCACTGAAATGGCTTCATTGAGTATTGCCGCACATCCACGGCGATTCAATGGCCAAACCAGCACCCGCTATGTGCAGAATTGCAGATATGAACGCCAATCCCGATGACCTGCTGGTCCTGCTCGCGGTCTCCCGTTCGGCTAAATTCACGACGGCGGCACAAACGCTCGGACTGAACCACACCACCGTTTCCCGCCGGATCGCGGCGCTGGAGAAGGCGCTGGGTGGCCGCGTGCTCTCGCGCGCCTCGGGAGGCTGGGAGCTCACCGAACTCGGTGCCGAGGCCGTTCGGGTGGCCGAGCAGGTCGAGAGTGCCGTGCGCACCCTGGAGCAGCCCGGGCACACCCCCGACCCCATCACCGGCGTCGTACGGATGACCGCGACGGATGGATTCAGCGCCTACATCGCCGCCCCGGCCGTGGCCCGGCTCCGCCGCAACCATCCCGGCCTCAGCGTCGAGATCATCACCGTGACGCGCCGGGCGCTCCAGCAGCGGTCCGGCCTGGACATCGAGGTGGTGGTCGGCGAGCCGCAGGTGCACCGGGCAGAGGCCGCGCGGCTCGGCGAGTACATGCTGGGAATGTACGCCTCCCGCGGCTACCTCGCCGAGTACGGCACCCCGGCCACCGTGGAGGAGCTGACGGCCCACTCACTGGTCTACTTCGTCGATTCGATGCTGCAGGTGGACGATCTGGACGCCCCGCGGCGGCTGGTGCCCACCATGCGGGACGGGCTGAGCTCCACCAACGTCTTCGTCCACGTGGAGGCCACCCGGGCCGGCGCCGGGATTGGGTTCCTGCCCTGTTTCGCGGCCGACCTGCACCCGGACCTCGTCCGGCTCCTGCCGGAAGAATTCGCGGAGCTGCTGCCCTACTGGATGGTGCTCCGGCCCGATTCGATGCGCCGGCCGGCAGTGGCCGCGCTCGTGCAGGCGCTGCGGGAGCAGACCGCGGCGCACCGCGATGCCCTGCTGGGCCGGGGAGCAGCCCCATCGATTGCTCCGTAGCCGCCTCTATCGTGCCGCAAAAGGGCCGCTACGGAGCAGTCGGCGTCCCTGCGCGGGGCCCAGCCGGGGGCTCGGCGGGCGGCTGAGCGGGAACGGGCGGTTCCGCGGCCGGCTCAGCGAGCACGGGCGACTTCGGGTCATGCCGGACGGCGGCGCCGGCCGCGAACGCCCGCACCTTTTCGTCGTTCCAGATGTGGGCCGGCACCGCACCGCCGAGCAGGCGCCGCGCGAGGCCGGGGTCGTCGTCGAACGGGACATCGCTGCCGGCCATGACCATGTTGCCGAAGCGCCGGCCCTTCAGCATGGCCGGATCCGCGATGATCACGGTGTAGGCAAAGGCGTCGGCGATGGTCGCGGCGTCCTCGCGGGCATTCTTGAGGTCCGGGGCGTCGCCGGAGTTGACTACATATATCCCGCCGGGGGCCAGGACGCGCTTGGCGTGCTCGATGAATTCCCGGGTGGTCAGCGGCCGCGGGGTCAGCGAGCCGGCGAAGACGTCGCGGATGATCAGGTCCCGGGTCTGCGGGGTCAGGCTCTCGGTGACCTCGCGGGCCTCTCCCACGCGCAGGCGCAGCAACGGTGCTTTGGGCAGGTCGAACCAGCCCCGGACGTAGTCGGCGAGCTTGCCGTCCAGCTCCACCACCACCTGGCGGGCGTCCGGGTAGGCGGCGTGGAAATAGCGCGCCAGTGAGCATGCTCCCCCGCCAAGGTGCAGGGCGCGCAGCTTGGGCCCAGGCTCCCGCGGCCAGCGCGACTCCACCAGGGCTGCCATCCAGCGCATGTACTCGAAGTCGAGGAACAACGGGTCCGCGAGGTCAATGTGCGAGCTCATGACGCCGTTGATGCGCAGGAGCCAGCCGGTGGAATTGTCCTGGTCCGGGATCAGCTCGCAGTCCCCGGTATCGATGTAGTACACCCCGGCCAAAGGACCGGCCGGGCGGGAACCCTTGGGCACTTCCACCACACCCGGCCCGGCGGTTTGGGCGCCCCGCCCTTTGCCCCGCTTGGCCATCAGCTATCCCCCGCATTGTGCATGTTTCAACCCTAGTTCACCGGCGGCCCCGGACGCGGCCCCGTACGCGGCCAGCCCGCGGGACCAAAGCCCCTACCCATTCCCGGGCCGCAGGGTTCTACTGGGGCTGCACATAGTGCCGGGCGAAGGGGTGCGTCCGACGAGCCGGGAGGAAAAATGTCGGCACCCACAGGGCAGCAGGGCGGCACCGTGGCGGTCGGCTACGGCGGGTCCGGGGCCGCTCAACTCGCCGTTCGCTGGGCGGCCGAATACGCGGCCGCGGCCGGGCTGGACCTCCTGGTGATCCATGCCTGGGTGTGGCCGGTTTTCACCAAGAACCTGGGCCCTGTCAAGGGCGTGGCCGGCAGCGGGCTGCGGCATTCCGCGGAAGCCGTCCTCGCCGAGGGCATCGAGCTGGCACGCCGCGCCGCCCGCGATGCGGCCGCTGGCGCACCGCTGGGGGCCGAGCGCGCCGTCACCGGGCAACAGCCGGAACGTCCCGGCACCGCCGTCGACGGCGTCATGG
>NZ_JBFTZL010000188.1:0-6961 GCF_056406825.1 Arthrobacter sp. P1_A5
ATGCCCACGAGCATCAACATGCCGATCAGCGACGGCAGGCCCAACGGCACGCCGGTCACCACGAGCAGGGCGATTGCGCCTGTCGCGGCGAACGGGACGGAGACCAGCAGGATCAGCGGTTGCACGAGCGATTTGAACGCAGCCACCATGATCACGTAGACGATCGCGATGGCAGCGAGCAGTGCGAGTCCGAGCTGGCGGAACGAATCGGCCTGCTGCGTCGTGGCACCGCCGATCGTGGCGGTCACCCCGGGCGGCAGCTGGACTGACTTGAGCCGGTTCTGCACCTCGGTGCTGACCGCGCCGAGGTTGGAGCCCGACGGCGTCACCGAGACCCGCGCGGTGCGCTGGCCGTTGCTGGCGGTGATGGAGACGGGGACGTCCACCTGCTCTACCGAGGCGATGCTGCCCAGCGCAACGGCGCCGGCCGCCGTCGGGAGCGGCATGTCCCGGACGGCCTCGATGCTCGTGAAGCGGGTGCCCTCGCCAATCCGGACCGGGAAGTCGTTGGTGTCGATGCGGATCGTTCCGGCCGGAATCGGGCTGATCGTGGCGGCCAGGACCCCGGCCACGCGCTCCTCGTTCAGGCCGGCCGCGACGGCCTTGGCGCGGTCCACCTTGACCTGGACCACCGGCTGGCTGGCGGCCAGGTTGGTGGCCACTTCGCTGCTGCCCGGGACACCGTCCATGGCCTTGACCATCGCGTCACTGGCCGTCTGGAGATCGGCGGTGGTGGCGGCCTTGAGGGTGATGTCCACGGTTGACGAAGTGCCGAAGCCGCCCTGCTGGGAACCGACCGTGATCTTTCCGGCGTCGCCGAGCTTGGAGAGTTCGCTGCGGACGGTCTCCTGGAGCTTGCCCTGGTTGGCTTTCTCGTCCGTCACCACGGTGAACGTCGAATTGGACGCGCCGGAGGAGAGCAGGGCCGAGAAGCCGGTTTGGGCGTTGCCGGTGGTGGCCTGGACGTCCTTGATTCCGTCGATGCCCCGCAGGGTGTCCTCGACGCGGATCGCCGAAGCGCTGGCCTCGTCAAGGCTGGTCCCTGCCGGCAAGGCCTGCTTGACGGTCATGCTGTTCTCGCCGGAGCGCCCCAGGAGGTCGGTGGCGAGCAGCGGGGACATCGCCACGGTGCCGGCAAGCACCAGGGCCGCGGCGACCAGGGTGAGGACCGGGTGCCGCTGCGTACCGGACAGGACAGGCAGGTAGCCGCGCTGCAGGAGCGTGCTCTGCTCGGCCTCGTGCGCCTTGGTGGCAATGCCAGCGGCAGACGCCGGAGAGCCGGTGACGGCGGGCGCGCGCAGGAACCAGTAGGCCAGCACCGGCACGATGGTCAGCGAGACCAGCAGCGAGGAGAGCAGGGCGATGGTCACTGTCAGGGCGAACGGCCGGAACAGCGCACCGGCCAGGTCGCCGACGAAGGCGATGGGCAGGAAGACGGCCACGGTGGTCAGGGTGGACGCCGTGATGGCGCCGGCAACTTCGCGGATGGCCGTCCCGATCGCGGTGATCTTGTCCTCGCCGTAGCTCAGGTGCCGTTTAATGTTTTCGATGACCACGATCGAGTCGTCCACGACGCGGCCGATCGCGATGGTGAGCGCGCCAAGGGTGAGGATGTTGAGCGAGTAGCCGGTGCCCGAGAGGCCGATGAACGTGATCAGCAGGGACAGCGGGATGGACACTGCCGTCACCAGGGTGGCGCGTACGGACATCAGGAACACCAGGATCACCAGGACGGCGAAGCCCAGACCCAGCAGGCCCTCGGTGGTGAGGTCCTTGATGGACTTCTCGATGAACGGCGCCTGGTCGAAGACCGGGGTGAATTTGGCGTTGGAGCCAAGCTCGGCCTCAAGCTGCGGGATGGCGTCCTTGACCGCGTGGGAGATCGCGACGGTGTCGCCCTCGGGCTTCTTGGTCACGGACAGGGCGAGGGTTTCCTTGCCGTTGGTCCGCGTGATTGACGTGCGCGCGTCCTCGACCAGGCTGACGTCCGCCACGCTGCCGATCGTCGCCGCATCGCGGGCCGCGCCCAGGGGGAGGGCCTTGATGGCGTCGAGGGAGTCCACCGGGCTGCCGATCTGCAGCGAGAGGGTCTTGCCCTGTTCCTCGATGGTGCCCGCCGGGACCAATGCACCGTTGTTCTTCAGCGCGTCGCTGATGGCCTGGAGGCTCGCGCCCGATGCCGCCAGATCCCGGGGCCGCGGCAGGATCTGGATGTGCTGCGTGGCGCCGCCGGTCACGTCGGCGCCGCGCACGCCGTCGAGCTTCTGCAGCCTGGGGACGCTGAGCCGGGCGAGATCGGCGTTGAGTTCACTGAGCGGTTTGTCCGAGGACACGGCCAGGAAGACGATCGGGAAGTCGCTGATGCTCCCGGCGATCGCCTGCGGCTGCACGTCCTTCGGCAGGGCCTGCTTGGCGTTGGAGATGGCGCGGTCGATCTGGTTCCGGGCACGGTCCAGGTTGGAGCCGTAGGTGAACGCCAGGGAAATCTGCGAGACGCCGTTCCGGGACGTTGATGACGTCGATTCCAGCCCCTCGACGCTGTTCAGCGCCTTTTCCAACGGGGCACTGATCTGCTTGTCCACGACTTCCGGCGACGCACCGGGCATCGAGGAGATCACGGTGATCTGCGGGAACTCGATGGAGGGGATGAGCTCCTGCTTCAGCGAGGACATCGTGATCACGCCGAAAACGCAAGCGAACACCGTGATCAGCGCGATCAGGGCCCGGTTGGCGAGAGACAGCTTTGCGAGCCGGAACATCTCATGGTCTCCTGGTGGGTCGGGGGCGTCCTGCACAACGGGACATCAAAAAACGGGGACGTCACGGGTTGCAGCGGTCCCAAACCAGCAGTGTAAACCAGCCGCGGCCGGGCGCCGGCTTAGTTGCTGGCGGTGACCTGTTCGAGTTGCAGCGTCTTGGCCGTCTCGGCCTCCAGCTTGGCGGCGAGCTCAGGGTTGTCGTTGAGCTTGACGCCGTAGCCGGGCATCATGTCCTTGAGCTTGGACTGCCAGCCCTTGAAGTTCTTCGGGAAGGACTTCTGGAGCAGCTCGATCATGATCGGCACGGCGGTGGACGCGCCCGGGGATGCGCCAAGCAGGGCRCCGATGGTGCCGTCGCGTCCGGCGATGACCTCGGTGCCGAACTGCAGCACGCCGCCCTTCTTCGGGTCCTTCTTGATGATCTGGACCCGCTGGCCGGCGGTGATGAGCTCCCAGTCGCCGTCCTTGGCCTCGGGGTAGTACTCCCGCAGGGCCTCGACCTTGTCGCCGTGACGCTTGGCGACTTCCTTGATCAGGTAGGCGGTGAGGTCCATGTTGTCCTTGGCCACGGCCAGCATCGGGATGATGTTGGAGGGGCGGATGGACAGCGGCAGGTCCAGGTAGGAGCCGCTCTTGAGGAAGTTCGTGGAGAAGCCGGCGTACGGACCGAACAGCAGGGAGCGCTTGCCGTTGACGTAGCGGGTGTCCAGGTGCGGCACGGACATGGGCGGAGCGCCGACAGACGCCTGGCCGTAGACCTTCGCGCTGTGCCGGGCAGCGATGCTCTCGTCGGTGCAGCGGAAGAACTGGCCGGAGACCGGGAAACCGCCAAACCCCTTGCCTTCCGGGATGCCGGAGGCCTGCAGCAGGTGCAGGGCCCCGCCGCCGGCGCCGACAAACACGAACTTCGCGTGGATGGAGCCGTGCTCGCCGCTCCTGGCGTGCTTCAGCGACAGGTCCCAGCCGCCCCCGGACGCGCGCTTGATGTCGCTGACGTTGTGGCCGTAGTTGATCTCCACGCCGTTGTTGCCCAGGTAGGTGGTCAGCTCGCGGGTCAGGGCGCCGAAGTCGACGTCGGTGCCCTCGGCGGCGCGGGTTGCCGCGACGCGCTGCTTGGGGTCGCGGCCCTTGACGATCAGCGGGGCCCACTTGGCGATCTGCGCGTGGTCCTCGGAATACTCCATCGAACGGAACAGCGGGTTCGGCTTGAGTGCCTCGTAGCGGGTGCGGAGGAACTTGGTGTGGTCCTCGCCGATCACGAAGCTCATGTGCGGAACGGTGTTGATGAACCCCTTGGGGGAGCCGATCAGCGAGTTCGAGACGAGGTGGGACCAGAACTGGCGGGACAGCTGGAACTGCTCGTTGATGTTCAGGGCCTTGCCGGGGTCCACCGAGCCGTCTTTGGCTGCGGGGGAGTAATTAAGCTCACACAGGGCAGCGTGTCCGGTGCCGGCGTTGTTCCACGGGTCGGAGCTTTCCAGTCCGGGCTCGTCCAGACGCTCAAAGAGCGAGATGGTCCAGTTCGGCTCAAGCTGCTTGATGAAGGCGCCGAGCGTGGCGCTCATGATGCCGCCGCCAATCAGGACGACGTCGGCGTGTTGGGTCTTGGAAATGAAAGTCACAATCAGTCTCCGATAGCAGCGGCTCTGGCTGTCACAGAATATCCCGCACCGCCCACTAACTGAAATTGGCCCCGGGCGTCAAGGCCTTAGCTCGACCTTTGTGAAAACTTCGTTCAGTACCGGCGACGCCGGGTACTTCAGCACCCGGTCCGAGAGCGCCAAGGCCGAGATCGGGAAGGCAATGGGAACCGCGGGCACCGTGGCCGCGATCTGCCCGTTGATGGTCTGGTACTCCTCGGTGCGGTCCTTGCCGTCCGGCAGGCCGCGGGCCCGGGCGATCTTGGAGAAGACCTGGGGATCCTGGTAACCGAATTCGCCGGTGTTCTCGCCGAAGAGCGGGCCCACGAAATTGTCGGGGTCCGAATACGATCCGTTCCAGCCGAGCAGGTGCAGGGCGTGGTCGCCCGGGGACGTGACCTTCTGCAGGTAGCCGTCAGCCCAGTCCACCGGTACGGGCTTGACGTTGAGCCCGACGGCGGTCAGTTGACGGCTGATTTCGGCGTACACCTTTTCCGGCGTCGGCAGGTAGGGCCGGGTGACGTTGAGCGGATAGTAGAACTTCAGCTCCTCGCCCTTGTAGCCGGCCTCGGCCAGGAGTTCCTTGGCCTTGCCCGGGTTGTAGCCGAGCGCCGCGGCGTTGTTGTTGAAGCCGCTGAGCTTGGGTGGAACGAACTGGGATGCCTGGGCCGTGTTGTCGATGAAGAACCGGCGGATCAGCGTGTCCTTGTCCAGCGCCATTTCGATCGCCTGGCGGACCTTGAGGTTCTGCAGGATGGGGACTTGCTGGTTCATGCCCAGGTACATCACGGAGAACGGGTCCCGCTGGATGATCTGCTTTCCGCTCTTGACCAGTTGGTCAAAGTTTCCCACGGTGACGGCGTCGTAGGCGTCGATCTTGCCGTCCAGGAGCGCCTGCATCCGGGTCTGCGGGTGATCGTAGGTCACGAACTTGATGGTGCCGATCTGCCCCTTGTCCCCCCAGTAGTCCTTGTTGCTGGCCAGGGTGACGCTGCCCGAATCCCAGGAGCCGAAAACGTACGGTCCTGTGCCTACCGGGTGGAGGCCGTAAGCGGATACCGGCTGCCCGCCCCGGCTCTGGTTCAGGACGTCAGCGTTCTCCGCGGCGAGGGCCTTGGGCGAAGAGATCGCGAAGGCCGGCAGGGTGAGGGCCTGGAGAAAACCCGTGAAGGGCTGGGTGAGGCCGATCCGCACATTGTCCGGCGCGACGGCGGTGCAGTTCTTGTATATGGACAGCGGCGCCTGGTCCGCATGGGCCTTGAAGACGCCCTTGAAGGTGGTACCGGTGGCCTGTTCGCGGAGGGCCGGTGAGAAGTTGAACCAGCGGTTGAAGTTGGTGCAGACCGCGGCGGCATCGAACGGTGTCCCGTCCTGGAATTTGACGTTCCCGCGCAGCTTGAACTCGTAGGTCCGGCCTTCATCGCTCTGGGACCATTCGGTGGCCAGCAGCGGCGTGGGCTGGCCGGTGGTCTGGTCTACGCCCACGAGGCCCTCCAGTACCTGCCGGGTGACGCGGTAGGACTCGACGTCGGAGACCAGGGCAGGATCGAGCCCGAGCGGCTCCGAGCCAGTGCCGAAGGTGAAAAGCGCGGTAGGTGCCGCGCTGGCGGTGGCAGAGGCGGTGGTGGAGCTGGGTGCCGGGCCGAGGCTGCCCGTGCAGGACGCGAGCGGCAGGACAAGGAGGGCGGCCCCAATGCTGGCGGCAATCCGCCGCACTGTCCTGCTGGGCACTGTACTGCTGGGCACTCGAGAATCACCTCTGGGAACTGGATGGCCCGCCGGCTGCGGACCAGCCCCAGTCTAGTTGACGGCCGGGTCCGCCAGCTCTTGTGGCACACCGCCGCAAGGCGCACGGCAGCGCAAAAAGCGGAGGCCCGCACCTGGTGGTGCGGGCCTCCCCTTCTCCTAGTGGTCCAGGGAGTCAGGCTGGAGCCGGGCAGGAGTGCAAAAGGGCTGACTACTTGGGCATCAGGACTGAGTCGACCATGTAGACAGTGGCGTTGGCGGTCTGGACGCCGCCGCAGACAACGTTGGCGCCGTCAACCTTGAGGGCATCCTTGGTGCCGGTGACCGTCACCGAACCGCCTTCAACCGTCTTGTGGGTGCCGACGATCTGGTCCGGGGTGATCTTGCCAGGGACAACGTGGTAGGTCAGGATCTTGCTCAGCGTGGCGTCGTCCGTCTTCAGGGCCTCGATCGTGGCCGGATCGATCTTCTTGAAGGCGTCATCCGTCGGGGCGAAGACGGTGAATTCGCTGCCGTTGAGCGTATCCACCAGGTTGACCTTGGGGTTGAGCTTGCCGGACACGGCGGCGGTCAGGGTGGTGAGGACCGGGTTGTTGGACGCCGCGGTGGCTACCGGGTCAAGCGCCATGCCGGAGACGGAGCCGGCACCGCTGGGAACCTGGGCGGCGTAGGCGGCGCAGCCGGAGCCGACGAGGTTGGCGGCCGGATCCATGGCCGCAGCGGAGGCGCTCGTGGAGGGGGAGGCCATGCTGGATTCCGCCGGTGCGGAGGACGGGGCCGAGGAGGCGGGGGCCGACGAGGCGCTGGATCCGCCAC
>NZ_JBFTZL010000189.1:0-6828 GCF_056406825.1 Arthrobacter sp. P1_A5
TGTCCGTACCGCTCGGGCGTGTTCGGCGGGTCGGGTGCGTGAGGAGTTGCATGGGGGCTTTCCGTAGCTGTCGCAGGCTATGCCGGGGCAGGGGAGTTATGGAGCTTTGCTTCAACGCAGAGCAGGTAGCTGCGCTCCTCCGCGGTCAGGAAGGCCGCCGAAGTGCCCGCAGCGAGTTCAGCGTCCCGAATTTCGACAACCATCCGGTGCAGCCTGTCCTGTACCGGCGCCTGGGGGTCGGCCTCAAGGGTCCGGTCAAGCGACGTGCTCTGCAGCGCCTTGGACCAGATGGCCTCGACGCGTGCGAGGGTTTCGGTGTTCCGGCGGTGCAGGTTTTTGCGGGCAGCCCTGCCGGCAACCGCCGGGATCGTGAGTCCGGCGCCGGCCAGGACGGTCGCGACCAGTTCCAGCTGATGGTACGGGAAGTCAGGTCTGACCAGTACGGCCAGGAATGTCAGGTGCCGGGCCAAGAGGGACAGACACATCTCGGCCATCACCAGGAAGCCCATGATGCAGCCGGCGCCCAGCATGGAGAAACCGACGCGGAACGGGCGGCTCATCCGCGGGACGTAGCGGAAGCAGATCACGGCAATTTCCGCGCTCATCGAACAGATGAAGAGGGTGAGCATCAGTGAGAACAGGAGAGCCGGGAAACGGTCCTCGTAGATGCCCCAGGCGGGGGTCGTGACGGTGGGTCCTGTGAGGAGGAAGAACGCGGTCTGCAGGCTCAGCGTGAGCGTCAACGGAAGTGTGCGTGTCCACCAGGACCGGCGGCCGCCGGCTTCCGGGGCGATGGCGGCGTATGCGGCGAGGCGCAGATACCAGAGAGAGACAATCATCAGGGAGTTCAGGACCAGTTTGACCAGGTTCATGCCGCCCAGGGCCGTATCGACGGGGACGTAGACAACCGGGGACATGAGCAAAGAGCCCACGCCTCCGTACACGGCACAGGTGAACACCAGGTCGCTCCGGCTGCGAAGCAGGGCGGGAATGCGGGCACCGGCCAACAGGAACAGCGCCGCGGCCATCAGGAACTGCATCATCCGAAGACCGCCCCGAAGTTGCCCGGCTCCGCGTCCGGCTGCTGGTAGGAGCGGCGGATGCGGGAGGCAAGCCGGTCGGCAAGGAGTTCGGCCGTTACCTCGAGCTCGTCGGCGAAGTCGGTGCGTTTCAGGGCCGAGACGACGCGCTCCGGGTCGAGGTCCGGGAAGAAGACCTGGGCGTAGTCGTGCGAGAGGACTTCCTGCTCGTGGCGGAGGATCATGTGGGCGAACTCGTGCAGGACGATCTGCTGGCGGTGCACCTCTGACGCCGCCTTGGCGTGGAGGATGAGGTCCAGGCCGTCCATGCCGAACCACAGGCCACAGACCTTGTCGGTGGGGGTGTTGTCGATCGGCTTGATGACAATCGGACGCCCGCTCGCGGTCTCCAGTTGGGTCTGGATGGAACTCATGGAGACCGGTTCCTGCAGCCGCAGGCCTTCTTCCGCAGTCCGGGCCCGCGCTCGGGCGACGCTGTAATCCATGGAGCTGATCCTTGGGATGGTCCGATAAGGGGCCGGAGTCCCTCCGACTCCAAGGAGGAGCGTATCAGCCCTGTTCAGGGGCCTTTCCGGCGCCCGGCGTGTCGGAAGAAGTGACGTTCGTCTCCGCCAGCTGCTCGTCGATGAGGTCCCGGATCTGAAGGAGCGTCTCGGGTGACAGGCCGCCGAGTTGCCGGGCAGCGAAATTGCGGACCTTGTTGGCCCGCATGCTGGCCAGGAGGTCGAGTTGGGCTTCGACTTTCTGGGGCAGCTCGTCCTGGTCGTGCAGCAGGTAGTCGCGGTTCACGCCGAAAAACTTTGCGAGGTTCTGCAGGAGCTCGGTCTTCTTCACCTCGGGCCCGGACCCGGTGCGCATGTAGTGCCAGCGGGCGCGGGAGATCGGGGTGCCCGCCGTCTTCATGGCGGCGCTGACGTCGTTGAAGGTGATCTTCTTCCCGGCGGCTTCCGAGGAATCAAGGAGAAGGTTCAGCTTCCTTGCGAGTGCCGCGCCCGGCCCGGAATCGACTGACGCGTCGTTCATCGCGCGGCTCCTTTTCTGCGGTCGAAGRGTGGATCCAGAAGACGATATCATCCGATTGGACATGTCCAATAATTTTGCATTACCCTCTGAAAACAGAATTGGACATGTCTATTTCTGCACCGGGGGGTACCGGGCCACGCCTCCGGTACCGCCTCCATAGTGGAGGCACGCAGCCTAAGGGTTGCCCGTCAGGGGAGCCGCGCTCCGGCTGACGCCACGACGGCCGCATTCCTGCAGGAGCTTTTGGGGGGCCGGCAGGGATGCGGTCTTTTGGTGGCCCGGCCGCGGGGTGAGGTCCCAGTGTTCCTGTCGACGGCGGCGGCCGCCGCGGGAGACGATGCGCTCCCCGGTCTGCGGGTCGTTAGTCCTTGGACGTCCGGCCTCGGGCGCGTCGAGCTGCCCAAACCATGAAGACGACGATGAACGCGACGGGCAAAAGCACCAGCGGGTTCCAGCCTTTAACTGTCATTTGTCATCCCTCGATCCGCTTGCAAGTCTCTTGCGCAGACTCTACGCCGGCGGCCACGAGGCGAGAACGTTGTGCGGCCATCCTTTGGTGGGCACGTCGGGTGGGCTACTGGCCGGGGTGGCGGGTATTGGTATTCAGCGGCAGCGCGGGCGAAGCCGTAGCCCGTCTGCGGGGAAGCAGAAAAAAACCCCTGGAATCCGTGGATTCCAGGGGTTTTCCCTTGTGCGCGGAGGGGGACTTGAACCCCCACCCCCTTTCGAGGACTAGCACCTCAAGCTAGCGCGTCTGCCATTCCGCCACCCGCGCAGGTGGTAATTCCGAGTTCGTTTCGCCTTTCAGCGTTTTGCTTTTCTCGGAAGCAGCGAGAAAGACTCTAGCACGACTTTTCCGGAAACAAATAATCGGGGTCCGCGGGGGTGGTGTGGGTAGGCTGAAGCAAGCAATTGAGCCACCCGCCACGAGGAGCCGCTATGACCGACAACCGGACCGAAACCAGGCCAGAGGATGAGGTCGTCAGGATCTGCCAGGAGCTGATCCGGATCGACACGTCCAACTACGGCGACGGCTCCGGCCCCGGTGAACGCGCGGCCGCCGAATACACCGCCGGGCTCATGGCAGAAGTCGGCCTGGACGCCGAAATTTTCGAAGCAGCGCCCGGCCGAGCCAGCGTAGTCACCCGGCTGGCGGGGGAGGACCCCTCCGCCAGCGCCCTGGTGGTCCACGGCCACCTGGACGTCGTCCCGGCCCTGCGCGAACAGTGGTCGGTTGACCCCTTCGGCGCCGAACTGAAGGACGGCCTGATCTGGGGACGCGGCGCCGTGGACATGAAAGACATGGACGCCATGATCCTGTCCGTGCTGCGCAACTTCGCCCGCACGGGACGCAAACCCAAGCGCGACCTCATCTTCGCGTTCTTCGCCGACGAGGAAGCCGGCGGCACCTACGGCGCCCGCTACGCCGTCGAGAAGCGGCCCGAACTCTTTGAGGGCGCCACGGAGGCGATCTCCGAAGTCGGCGGCTTCTCCGCCACCATCGGCGGCCAGCGCACCTATCTGCTCCAGACGGCGGAAAAGGGCCTCTCCTGGCTCCGCCTGGTGGCCCACGGCCGCGCGGGCCACGGCTCCCAGATCAACACCGACAACGCCGTGACCAGGCTTGCCGGCGCGGTCTCCCGGATTGGTGCCTACAACTGGCCGATCGAGCTCACGCCGACCACCCGGCAGTTCCTCGACGGCGTMACCGAACTCACCGGGGTCGAATTCGATCCCGATGACCCGGAGAAGATCCTGAAGGAACTCGGTACGGTGGCCCGCTTTGTTGGCGCCACACTGCAGAACACCACCAACCCCACCCTGCTCAAAGGCGGCTACAAGCACAACGTCATTCCGGAATCGGCCGAGGCCCTCATCGACTGCCGGACCCTGCCCGGGCAGGAACAGCAGGTGCTGGAAATCGTGCGCGAACTCGCCGGCACCGGAGTGGACATCAGCTACGTGCACAACGACGTCTCGCTGGAGGTGCCGTTCGCCGGCAACCTCGTCGATTCGATGATCGATGCCCTGCATTCCGAGGATCCGGGCGCCAAGGTGCTGCCGTACACGCTCTCCGGCGGGACCGACAACAAGTCCCTGAGCCGGCTCGGCATCACCGGCTACGGCTTCGCCCCGTTGATGCTGCCGGACGAGCTCGACTTCACCGGCATGTTCCACGGCGTCGACGAACGGGTCCCGGCGGATTCCCTGAAATTCGGCGCACGGGTGCTGGACACCCTGCTCACCAACTACTGAGCGGACACCGCCTGCCATGACGCCAGAGGACATCCTGAGCGGTCCGCTATTGGAACGGATCCGCGGCCGYGCCGCCGGCTACGACCACGACAACGCCTTCTTCCACGAGGACCTCGCGGATCTCACGGCGGCCGGCTACCTGAAAATTTTCGTCCCGGTGATCGACGGCGGAATCGGACTCGGGGTGGCGGAAGCGGCGCAGCTGCAACGCAGGCTGGCGACCGCGGCACCGGCCACGGCGCTGGCCGTCAACATGCACCTGGTGTGGACCGGCGTCGCCCACGTCCTTGCCGCCCGCGGTGACTCCTCGCTGGATTTCATCCTTCAGGAAGCGGCCCAGGGTGAGGTCTTCGCCTTCGGCAATTCGGAGGCAGGCAACGACTCCGTGCTGTTCGATTCCCGCACGGAGGCCGTCCCGCTGCCCGGCGGCGGCTACAGCTTCACGGGCCGCAAAATCTTCACCAGCCTGTCACCGGCGTGGACACGGCTGGGCATCTTCGGGAAGGACGCCAACGCCGCGGACGGCGCCGGGGAACTGGTCCACGGGTTCATCACCCGGGATACCCCCGGCTACGAGATTTTGCCCGACTGGGACACTCTCGGCATGCGGGCCAGCCAGTCCAACACGACCCTCCTGGAGGGCGCCGTCGTCCCGGCCGAACGGATTTTCCGGAAACTGCCGGTGGGCCCGAACGCCGACCCCCTGATCTTCGCGATCTTCGCCTGCTTCGAGACCCTCCTCGCCGCGGTGTACACCGGAATCGGCGAACGGGCCCTCACGCTCGGGGTGGAAGCCGTGCAGCGCCGGACATCGTTCAAGAACGGCGGCCGCAGCTACGCCCAGGACCCGGACATCCGCTGGAAGGTGGCGGAAGCGGCGATGGCCATGGATGCGCTCTACCCGCAGCTGTCCTCCGTAGCGGCCGACGTCGACGGCCTCGCGGACCACGGCAGCCAATGGTTCCCCCGGCTCGTGGGGCTCAAAGTCCGGGCCACKGAGACGGCCCGCATCGTGGTGGACCTCRCCATCCGGGTATCCGGCGGCTCCAGCTACTTCCGCGGCTCCGAGCTCGAGCGGCTGTACCGGGACGTGCTTGCCGGCATGTTCCACCCATCAGATGACGAATCGGCGCACAATACCGTGGCGAACGCCTGGCTGGGCCCGCTGGAGACACCCTAGGGGCCCAGGACTCCCCGCGGCGTTCGCGGCTGCCGATCCCGGCCGATGCGCGGCCGGGTTTCGTGTGCGGCCTAGACGGTGCGCTGGACCTGGATGACTTTCCGGCGCAGCCAGAAACGCCGGCCGCCGCCCACGTAGAGGCGGCTGCGTTCCAGTTCCCATTTGCCGTACTCGGAATGCTCCACGAGCCGGCGACGGGCCTCGGGGAGCGAATCCTCAGGGCCGACCGTCAGAACGAGGTACTCGTACTGCTTGACATAGTCCCGTTCCCGCCGGACCGAGCTGCTCAGAAAATGTTCTTTCATTGCTCTCCATTTTCGTCTTTTTCCGACTAACGTGAAGTCATGAGCATCGATCCGCGTGTCGCGCTTCAGTCCCTGACCTCTGCACTGGAAGAACACCTGGCGGCGGCCTCCGCCCGCAGAAGTGACGGGGATCCCGCGGTCGAGGCGGCGTTCTTCGCCGTTGCCGATGCCTTTGAAGTCTACGACGATGCCCTGTATGAGGCGTATGGGGAAGTGACRCCGCTCGAAGTGATCGACGGCGACGAAGACGGCGACGAAGACGATGTCGACGACGAAGAGGATCTCGAGATCCTCGAGAATTCCGAGAACTAGGGGGACCTGCGGATCTCCGCGGCCTCAGCCGGGGTCGGACACGTCTTCGAGCGCCTGCGCGATCTCCGGCGGCAGCGGCGCGAGCGCCGAATCCAGGATCTCCTTGAGCTGAACCGGTGTCCGGGGGCCGACGACGGCGGTTGCCACCCCCTGTTGGGACAACAGCCAGCTCAGCGACACATCCAGGGCAGTCCGGCCGAGCCCCTTCGCCGCCATGGCGACGGCTTCCACCACGCTGGACGCCGGTCCCTCGAGATAGGGTTCCACGTACGTCGCCAACCGCTGGTTGGCGGCCCGGGAATCAGCCGGGATGTGGCCGCGGTATTTGCCGCTCAGGACGCCGCGTCCCATCGGAGCCCAGGCCATCAGGCCCAGCCCCGCGTCCTCGATGGCCGGAATGAGCTCAATCTCCGCGTTGCGCTGCAGGAGCGAGTATTCGGACTGGTTGGCCACGAGGGGGAAGCCCGCGATTGCGGCGGCCTTTGCAGTCTGCCAGCCGTTGAAATTGGAGACGCCGGCGTAACGCGCCCGGCCGGACCGCACCGCGTGGTCCAGCGCTGACAGGGTTTCCTCCAGCGGAACATTCGGATCCCAGGCGTGCGCGAACCAGAGATCCACGTAATCGGTTCCCATCCGGGCCAGGCTCGCGTCCAGCCCGGAGAGCATGCCGTTGCGGGATGTGTCGACGCTGCGGCGACCGTCCGCCGTCGTC
>NZ_JBFTZL010000190.1:0-6729 GCF_056406825.1 Arthrobacter sp. P1_A5
CCCAGAAACCATCCGGCGCGGGTTGATACGGCTTCTTGATACCGCTGACAGAGAAGCTGTTGGAGAATGAGCCCATGAGCACCCACCCTGTCGCCACGCAATCGCCGTCGGTAGAAAAGCCCGTCAACCTGCCGGAGCCGCAGAGCCTGACCCCGGAGCGGCTCCGGGCATGGTCCTGGCACCGGCAGGGCCTGGATGGCTCGCTGGCCGGCTGCACGGCGGAGCAGGTCCTCGCCCGGGCAGGCTGGGCCCGGTCCGTGGGCGGCGCCAACCCCTACCTCACGCTCTTCGCCCGCGCCGCCATCCGCCGCGAACAAGTGGACGCCGACGTCCTCGCCCACCGGATCCTGGAACTCCCGGTCGCCCGCGGCTGCACCTACGTCCTGGGCCGGGAAGACTTCGCCTGGGCGCTTCAGCTGGGCCGGGACGCGGCCGAGTCCGCGTTCAAGGTGGTCGGCCGGCTCGGCGTGGACCGCGGCGAAATCACGCTGCTGGAAGAGCAGGTGCTGCACACCCTCGCCGAGGCGGAGGGGCCGATGGATCCCCGGCAGCTCAAGGACGAGCTCGGCGATTCAGTGCGCAACCTGGGGGAGGAAGGCAAGAAAAAGGGCGCCACCACCACCCTGCCTACCGCCCTGGGGATCCTGCAGTCGGACGGCCGGATCCGCCGGGTCCCGGCGAACGGGCGACTGGACCAGCAGCGCTACGCCTACCAGCCCTGGGGCCTGCCGCCCAGCGATCTTGACGACGAGGATGCGCGCACCGAGCTGATCCGGCGCTACCTGGGCTGGACCGGCGGAGCCACCTTCAAACAGTCGCAATGGTTCACGGGGTTCACCGTGGCGCAAAGCAAGGCGGCGCTCGCCGCCGTCGGCGCCGTCGAGGTGCCCACCGCCCTGTCCACAGCAATGGCCGGGTCACATGTCACCGGCGGGGACCCGCTGTGGATGCTGCCCGAGGACCTCGGCGGCCTCGCCGCCTTTGAGGAGCCGGCGGGGGAACAGATCCAGCTGCTGGCTGGAACGGATTCCCTGTTCCTGCTGCGCCGCAACGCGGCGGACCTGCTGGCCGAGGAGGACCTGCACAAGCCGGCGCTGGGGTCGCTCGCGCTGCAGGCGGATCTCCCGGACCACCCGATCCTGGACCGCGGCCGGATCATCGGACTCTGGCAATACGATCCGGCCCGGGAACGGATCGTGCCCTGGCTGTTCCACGGCCCCACGCCCGCGGTGACGCAGCGGATCGCCGAGGTGGAAGCCTGGATCCGCGAGGACCTCGGTGATTTCCGGGCCTTCAGCCTGGACTCTCCGGCCTCCCGGCAGAAGCGGATCGATGGGCTCGCGGCTTCCGCTGTAGCCTCAGCGTCACCGGCCGGCGCGTCATCTGCCGGCGGCGCAGGCTAGCCGGAACGGATCAGGCGCGGTGCCCGGCGAAGAAGTCCCGCAGCAGCGCTGCGCACTCCTGCTCACGGACGCCTGCAACCACTTCCACCCAGTGGTTGAGCCGGCGCTCGCGGAGGATGTCGAACACGGAACCCGCGGCGCCGGCCTTCTCGTCCCAGGCACCGAACACCACCCGCGGAATCCTGGCGAGGACGATCGCTCCAGCGCACATCGCGCAGGGTTCCAGCGTCACCACCAGAGTGCAGTCCTCCAGCCGCCAGCCGTCGTCGCCCTTGCCTTCCAGAGCCCGGTGCGCCCGCAACCGCGCGGCGGCCTCCCGGATGGCGACCATCTCGGCGTGGGCCGTCGGGTCCCCGAGGGCCTCACGTTCGTTTCGCCCGGCGCCCAGCACGGAACCGTCCGGTCCGATCACGACGGCGCCGATCGGCACGTCCGCGGTGGCCAGGGCATTCCGGGCCTCCGCCAGGGCAAGGCTCATCCATTGGGCATGGCGGGGCTCAGGGGCAGTCATGGGTCAATGATAGTTTCGACCCTAAGCATGCTGTGCAGCTCGGCTGTGCGGCCCATGTAATTAACGTTGTCAAGTAGTCGGGAGACGGCCGTGACCACCGGAACAGAGAACTGGCTGGCGCACCGCTGGGGCAAATGGGTGGTGCCCTACGCGGCCCTGTGGATCACCATGCTGATCGGCGGCGTGGTGGTGGTGATCCTGGCCCTGGTGAGCGCAGAAGTCTACGACAACGTGGTGGACGACGCCGGCCTCGCGAACCTGGACAAACCGACGCTGGCGTTCATGGAGCAGCTGCGCAACCCCGGCCTCGACGCCTTTATCACCGGGTTCACCAACATCGGCGGCGGCATCGGGATGCCCATCCTGGCAAGCATCCTCACGGCAGTGCTCATCTACACCTCCCGGACCTGGCGGCCGCTGATCCTGATCGGCGGTGCCGCCGCCGTCTCGGTCACGGCCACGTCCCTGGGCAAGAAACTGATCGGCCGAACCCGCCCGGACCATGCCGACGCTGTGCCGCCCTACGAGAACTCGCCGTCCTTCCCGAGCGGCCACACGCTGAACACCACGGTGGTGATCGCACTCGTGGTGTACCTGGCCTGCCTGCAGATCAAGCGGACCAGCGCCAGGATCGGCCTGATCACCGCGGGTGTGGTCTTCATCGTCGCGATGGGCCTCAGCCGGGTCTACCTGGGCCATCACTGGATGACCGACGTGATCATCGGCTGGGTCATCGGGCTGGCCTGGGTGGGGATCGTGATCCTGGCCCACCGGCTCTTCCACGTGCTCCGGCACCGGGAACACGCYGGCGCCGCGCCGACCTTCGACCACCCCGCCCACCTTCATGACGGCACTACACAACCCGATACGAAGGACGCCGATACTCCGGGCACCGCGGGACGGTCCTCAGCATCCGGGTGATAGTTTTGACACATGCGCACTCTCGTTGTGGACCACCCGCTGGTCGCCCATAAGCTCACCGTTCTGCGGGACAAGAACACCCCGTCCCCGGTCTTCCGCCAGCTCACCGAGGAGCTTGTCACCCTCCTGGCGTACGAGGCCACGCGTGATGTCCGCACCGAACCGGTGACCATCGAGACGCCCGTCAGCACCACCGTCGGCACCGCCTTCACCAAGCCGACCCCGCTGGTGGTCCCGATCCTCCGGGCCGGGCTGGGCATGCTCGAGGGCATGACCAAGCTGGTCCCCACGGCCGAGGTCGGCTTCCTGGGCATGGCCCGCGACGAAGAGACCCTGGACATCATCACCTACGCCGAGCGCCTCCCCGAAGACCTCACGGACCGGCAGATCTTCGTCCTCGATCCCATGCTGGCCACCGGCGGGACCCTGCGCGAGGCCATCAAGTTCCTCTTCAAGCGCGGCGCCTCCGACGTCACCTGCATCTGCCTGCTTGCCGCCCCGGAGGGTCTGGCCAAGCTGGAGGAAGAGTTGTCAGAGGCGAACGTGACGATCGTGCTGGCCTCGATCGACGAGAAGCTCAACGAGAAGTCCTACATCGTGCCCGGCCTGGGCGACGCCGGAGACCGCCTGTACGGCATCGCCGGCTAGGAGCGGCGCCGCCGAGGCGCAACACGGAGGATCCCTTCCGCGCCGCCGCGGACCGCGCTAGCCTGTGCGGCATGGATTGGAAACTTGAACTCGTGTTTGTGCCGGTGTCCGATGTGGACCGGGCCAAGGATTTCTACGTCAACAAGGTGGGCTTCAACGCCGACTACGACGAACGGCCCATGGAGGGCCTCCGGTTCGTCCAGCTGACGCCACCGGGCTCCGGCTGCTCGATTGCGATCGGCGAGGGCCTCAACGACGCCCCGCCCGGTACCGCGCCCAGCCTGCAGCTTGTGGTCAGCGACATCCAGGCCGCGCACAAGCAACTCAAGGACAACGGCGTGGACGTCAGCGACGTCGACGTCCAGGACTGGGGGCACTTTGTCCACTTCGCCGACCCCGACGGCAACAAGTGGGCGGTGCAGTACATCCCCCACCGGCCCAACGGCTGATCCCGGTAGGCTCCGCGCGGCCGGCTGACCCGGGGTCATGCGGCAGGATGGAGGCATGAGCTCTCCATCCCGTTCCGGCACCACCACCCTGACCGCCCGCGCCGTCCTGTTCGATATGGACGGCACGCTGGTGGATTCCACCAGCATCGTGGAGCAGGTGTGGACCACGTTTGCGGCCCGCTACGGCCTGGACATCGGCGAGATCCTGCGCTCCTCCCATGGCGTCCAGGCCATGGACACCGTCCGCAGGTTTGCCCCGGCCGGCTCCGACATCCAGGCCCTCGCGGCCGAGCTCGGCCGGATGGAGCTGGCCGAGACCCGGGGCATTGTTCCGGTGCCCGGCGCGCCGGAGCTGCTGGCGAGCCTGCCGCCGGATGCCGTGGCGCTGGTGACGAGCGCGTCACGGGACCTGGCCGGGGTCCGGATGGCAGCCGCGGGGATCGGCGTCCCGGCCGTCTCGGTCACATCGGAGGACGTCATGCGGGGCAAGCCTCACCCTGAGGGATACCTCCGGGCGGCCTCCCTGCTGGGTGTCGCCCCGGCCGATGCGGTGGTGTTCGAGGACGCCCCGGCAGGCATTGCCGCGGGCATCGCCGCCGGCGTCCGGACCGTGGCCGTGGGGCCCAATGCCGGCGAACTGCCGGACGGTGTGCTGCACATTCCCGACTACTCCGGGGTGGCCGTGACCACCCACGTCACCGGCGCCGGCCTGCGCACCCTGTCCTTCACCTTCTAGCCCCCACCTTCTAGCCCCGCCGCCGCCCGGCCCGGACCCGACGGCGTCGCCCGCCTACCCGGCCAGCAGGTACACGCTGGTCCCGCCCACGGTCCGGGCGGTGAAGTTGTCCTGCACCCACGCGGCAATCTGGGCGGCATCGTTGGATCCGCTTTCGCCCTGCATCAGGCGCCCGGCGATGAAGTAGTGGATCTTGCCGTCGGCCACGTATTGCTGGAACTGCGCCAGGGTCGGTGCGGGGTCCGTGCCGTTGAAGCCGCCCACGGCCATCACCGGGAGCTGCGTCGCCAGTTGGTAGCTGGCGGCGTTGTTGGATCCGACGACGGCGGCGGCCCAGGTGTAGGTCCCGGCATCTGTCTGCAGCGCGGCCACGAGCGCCGCCGACGGCGTGCTGGCCCCGAGCAGGCCGCCCATTCCGCCCGCCCCTTGTCCGCGGCCTGTCCCAGCGCCTGTGCCTGTGCCAGTGCCGTTCGCCGTCGTGGCACCGCCGAAGCCGCCTCCTGCCGCGCCGCCGAGGGCCGGCGGTATCCCGGCCCCGCCCCGTCCGGACACGGCCGGGCCTGCGCTGACAATCGAGCCGCTGTGGGCCGTGGCCGCGGTGGACAGCGAGTAGGCCAGCGGACCGGCGAGGGCCGCGGCGACGGCGAGCGCCGCCGTCGTCCGCGCCACCGTCCTGGACGCCATCATCCCCGTCCCCTTTACCCCCGGCGCCGCGGCGGCCAGGACCAGGCCGGCGGCGGCGAGCGCGCCCAGGAGCGTCACCCAGCGCAGCCACGGCATGTACGCCGCGGTGCGGACCAGCAGTTCGGCGGCCATGGCCCCGGCCGCCACGATCGCCACGGCGAGGACGGCGGCGGCCACGGGCTGGTTCCGCCGCTGCCAGAGCAGGACGCCGCCGAGCCCGGCGAGCCCGGCGATCCCGGGCGCCAGCGCCACCATGTAGTACGGGTGGATGATCCCGGCCATGAAGCTGAACGTCAGCCCGGTGGCGGCAACCCAGGAACCCCAGATGATCACCGAGGCCCGTACCGGGTCGGTGCGCGGCGCGCGGCGGCCCAGCCAGAGCAGCCCCGCTCCGAGCAGCAGCACCGAGGGCAGCAGCCAGGCGATCTGGCCGCCGAACTCGGTGTTGAAGAGCCGGAACAGCCCGGGCGTGCCCCAGCCGTTGCTGCCGCCCACACTCCCGGTTTCATCCCCGTTCAGCCGGCCCAGGCCGTTGTAGCCCAGGGTCAGTTCCATGATGGAGTTGTTTTGCGAGCCGCCGATGTACGGGCGGTCCGCCGCGGGAATGAGTTCGACGGCGGCCAGCCACCAGCCGGCGGCGACGGCCATCGCCGCGCCCGCACCGAGCAGGTGAAGAATGCGCCTGCCCGCCGCTGCCGGCGCCGCGAGCAGGTAGGCCACGGCGAAGCCGGGGACAACCAGCAGGACCTGCAGCTGCTTGGTGAGGAACCCGAAGCCCAGCAGCACCCCGGCGAACAGCAGCCAGCGCACGCGCGCGTCCTGGATGGAGCGCAAGACGGCGTAGGCGGCCGCGGTCATCAATAACACCAGCAGGGCGTCGGGGTTGTTGAACCGGAACATCAGGACGGCCACCGGTGTCAGGGCCATGACCGCACCGGCGAGGAGCCCCGCGCGGTGGGCCAGGTCGGCGTCGGCCGTGGCGGGGGCCGCGGCCCGGCGGACGGCCAGATAGACCAGCCAGACCGTGCCGACCCCCATGAGCGCCTGCGGCACCAGGACGCTCCAGGAGCTCAGCCCGAAGATCCGCACCGACAGGCCCATCAACCACAGCGACGCCGGCGGCTTGTCCACGGTGATGGCGTTGGCGGCGTCGGAGGAGCCAAAGAACCAGGCCGCCCAATCCTGCGACCCGGCCTGGGCCGCCGCGGAGTAGAACGCGTTTGCCCAGCCGGAGGCGCCGAGGTTCCACAGGTACAGCACGGCCGTGGCCAGCAGCAGCCCCGCCAGTTCCAGCCGCTGCCGCAGGGCCCGGGCGCCAGAGACGGCGCGCGTGCCGCCGTCCGCCGGGGGCTCCAGGCGCCGACGGCGGTCCCGGGC
>NZ_JBFTZL010000191.1:0-6667 GCF_056406825.1 Arthrobacter sp. P1_A5
GTCCAGCATTGCAACGCCAGTGCGACGCCGCCGGTCCGGCCGGCGCTCACCAGCGGCAGCCTTGACGCCGGACGCCACCTCGGCTGAGGCACAGGGCGGGCGGCCGCGATGCGCTCGCGACCGCCCGCAGCGACCGGGTGCACCCTGGGCTTAGCGCACCGACTTGCGCTCGTAGATCKCCATCGACCAGGCGTACCCGGCGACCACAATCACGACGCACCACCCGATTGCCAGCACCGGGCTCCAGCCGAGCGGGGTGCCGAGCAGCAGCCCGCGGATGGCCTCAATGAACGGCGTGAAGGGCTGGTACTGCGCGAACCACTGCAGCCATTCCGGCATCGACTCGGTCGGCACAAAGCCGCTGCTGAGAAAGGGCAGGAAGGTCAGGACGAGGGGCAGGTTGCTGGCGGTCTCGGCCGACTTCGCCTGCATGCCCATGGCCACCCCGAGCCAACTGATCGCGTACGCGATGAGCACGATCAGACCTGCGGCGGAGATCCATTCGACAAACCCGGCGGTCGGGCGGAAGCCAATCAGGAGGCCGACGCCAAGCACGAGCACGACGGCGATAATCGCCTGGATGGTATTGCCGAGCACGTGCCCGGCGAGCACCGCGGCCCGCGAGATCGCCATCGTCCGGAACCGCGCGGTGATGCCCTCGGTCATGTCCATCGACACGGTCGTCGCGATGCCGCCTGCGCTGCCGGCGATGGTCAACAGCAGGATGCCCGGCATGACGTAGGCGACATACGCCTCGCGCCCGCCGGCCGGATCAGCGCCGGGCAGGCCGGCCCCGAGCGTGCCGCCGAACACGAACACGAAGAACAGCAGCAGGACTACCGGCCCCACGATGGTGAACACCGACAGGCCCGGGTAGCGCAGCATGTGCAGCAGGTTGCGGCGCAGCATCGTCACCGAGTCGGCAATGACGTGCGATTGCTGGCGGGTGCCCGGGGCCGTCCGGCGCTKGGCGGCGATGGTGGTCATGAYTCGGTYCCCTTCGTSTCGACCCGGCCGGTGAGCGCGAAAAACACGTCATCGAGGTCCGGGGTGTGGATGCTGAGGTCGTCGACCTCCAGGTTGGCCGTGTCGAGGCGGTCCAGCACGGTGCGCAGCGCGCCGACACCGCCGGCGGTCGGCACGGTGAGCGAGAGCCCGGCGTCGTCGCGGGCGGATTCGCCGAGCAGCCGGGAGGCGGCGTCGAGCCGCGCGGCATCGGCGAACCGGAGCCGGATATGTCCGCCCGGCACCAGGCGCTTGAGCTCGTCCGGCGTCCCCTCGGCGACGAGCCGGCCGCCGTCGAGCACCGCAATGCGGTCGGCGAGCTCGTCCGCCTCGTCCAGGTACTGGGTGGTGAGCAGCACGGTGGTGCCGTCCGCGACCAGGCTGCGGACGATGTCCCACATGGTGTGGCGGCTGCGCGGGTCCAGGCCCGTGGTGGGCTCGTCCAGGAAGATGACACTGGGCGCCGAGACGAGGGTCATGGCGAGGTCGAGGCGGCGCTGCATCCCGCCCGAGTAGGTGGCGAGCGGCTTGCGGGCGGCCTCGACGAGGTCGAACTGCTCCAGCAGCTCGGCCACCCGGGTCTTCGAGCGCTTCGCTCCAAGATGGCGCAGCCGGGCCATCAGCAGCAGGTTCTCCTCGCCGGTGAGCAGCTTGTCCACCGCGGAGAACTGGCCGGTGAGGCCGATCGCGGCGCGGACGCCGTCGGGGTCGCGCACGACGTCGCATCCGTTCACCAGTGCCGTGCCGCCGTCGGGCCGCACCAGGGTGGACAGGATGTGCACGGTCGTCGTCTTGCCCGCGCCGTTCGGGCCGAGCAGAGCGGTGACGGTGCCCGCGTCCACGGTGAGGTCGACGTCGTCGAGCACGGCCTTTGCGCCGTAGGACTTCCGCAGCCCGCGGACTTCGATTGCTGGCGTGTTCATGTGCTTCGTTCCCTTCTGTTGGTGGCCCGGAGTCATTGGGCGCGCTGGATGCTGATGTCGCCGTGCTGGGTGCGTGCACGCACTGCGACGGTCTGTTCGGACGCGTCGGGAGCGCGGTCGCTGTCCAGCTGGTTGCGGACGTGCCCCTCTTTCGAGGACAGATCGAGCCAGGCGGGAACGCCGGGACGCACGCCGATGGTGACCTGCCCGAAGCCGCTCTCGACCTGGATGGAACCACTCGAGACCTCTGCGAGCTGGATGCTGCCGTAGGCGGTCTTCGCCGCGACGGAGCCGAGTGCCTTCGAAATCTCGAGGTCGCCGTAGGAGAGCTTCGCTTCAAGGTCGCCGCCGGACTCCCCGATCAGGATGGTGCCGTGCGACGCCTTGAGGATCGCGTCGCCGGTGACTTTGCCGATCCGGATCTGACCGTGGTCGGCCGTGATCTCGATCCCGCCCTCGGCGGTGCCSAGGGTCGCGTTGCCGTGCGAGGCGCGCAGCCACAGGTCGCCGGTGGAGTCGAGATCGACGCGGCCCATCGAACTCTTGATCCGGGTAGCGCCGAGGCGTCCGACGGTGCGCACGCCGCCGACCCCTATCTCGGCGGTGAGCCGCGACCCGGCCGGCAGCTCGACCTTCACATCGACCGACTCGGTGGGGCCGATCCAGCTGATGCGGGGCCGGGGGCCGGTGATGATGAGCCGCTGGCCGTCGACGTCGACCCTGGTCTCTTCCGCGCCCCGCCGGTCGACCGCCTTCGCGGGGTTCGTCGGCGAGACGGTCACGACCGTGTCGTCGCGGTCAGTGGCGATGATTTCGATCGCGCCGACCTGCAGTTTGATGGCGAGGTCGATGGGGGTGGGGGTGTCGTAGGTGGGCATGCTGGGGCCTTCCTTTTAGGTGTGTTTGATCGACCCCGCGGGTCCGCGTGGTTGGTGGGTGTCGTGTGGTGAGGTGGGCGGTTTAGCGCGCCCAGCCGGCGAAGTTGTCGCCGGTGCGCAGCGTGCGCTGCGCGGATCGTCGCTGCTTGGGCTGGAGAGCGGCTGCGACCGCGCGGACCAGCCAGGTGTTGACGGACAGGCCGTCTGCAGCCGCGGCCTCGTCCACCCGCGTCTTGAGGGCATCCGGCAGGCGGAGCGTCGTGCGCGAGGTGCTGGCGTCGTCGAGGTCGAGGGGTGCGGCCGGCCGCTCGTCGGTGTCAGATTCCGGGTTCGGCTGGGTCACCACGAACTCGACGTCGCGTCCGCGCAGCCGCATGTCGACTGATCCGGGTGCGAGGTCGCGGGTGATCTCGCCGGCTGCAGCCGAGAGAACGTCGAGGAGCACGAGCCGGGTCGCGGCGTCCAGTCCGGCGGCGAGCCGCTCGGCCACGGCGCGGGTGTCCTCCGAGCCGTTCTCCGCGGCATCCACTAGCTGCCGCTGTAGGTCGTTGACGTATTGTCCGAGTTCCATGCCACCATAGTGACACCACGGTGGTGTCACGTCAAGCCTTCGTGGTGTCACGGGTGATCCGCAGGTTGGTGCGGCGGCTCGATGAGGGTGGGGACGGGCGAAGGGCCTCGCCCTGAGTCCTAGTTGGCGTCCTGTCGGTTCACCATTTCGGCGATCCAGATCGGCGCGAACGGAGAGGTGCAGTTCGGCGGCGTCGGGTAATCCTTGAGCACCTCCAGGCGCTCGCCGATGCCGATCGCGCGGGCGCGGTGTTCGGGGTGCTCAATCCCGATCTGGGCCAGGCAGTGGTTCATCGCCCACTGCAGTCGGTCCGGGGCRTCCTTCATCTGCGCCTCGATGATGTCGAGCAGTCCTGGCAGGTCGAGGCCCTCCGGCTTCTTCGCAACGCGGTCGGTGGTCAGCGCCCAGCCGGCACTTGCCACCAGCGGGTCCGGATCGGCGAACCAGGCCACGCGCAGTTCCTCGGCATGCGGGTTCTTCTTCACCACATAGTTGACGAGCCAGTCCTGCACCTTGGGAGTGTGCGCCTGGCGCAACATGACGTCCAGCTCATCACGATCGAACGCCTTCGGACGGCAGATCAGGAGCGCCAGGAGCCGCGCCGCGGTATCACCGGTCCCCCACAGCTCACCGGCCAGCTCCTGCTGCGTCTTGAGCCGCTTGGCCAACGCCCGCAGCTTGCCGAGGTTCACCCCGTGGTCGTCACCGTGCTTGGCGTTCACGTCCCGGATCCTCGGGTCCTCGAGGTCGGCCAGCTCGGCCATCACCTCGGCCGCCGTCGTTCCGGTTTCCGTCGTCTGGGCCACCTCGGCCTCCTGTCCGTTGCTTGTGCGATTCAGCATACGTCGGCGGTTCGGCCGCCCGCGGCGATAAGCGGCTTGGCGACGAAAACAGACGACTGCACCGTGGCCGCGCACGCCGGTGAGCGTCCGGTGCTCACCTGTGAATCGCCCGCTGCCCCTTGCCCCAGACTGGTTGCCTGCGGCAAGCTGTTGATCAGCTGATGAATTGATCAACCGGGAGAGACCCGACGGCGGCAGCCCCCGGAAGGTTGCCGCGGCGGTGCCGTTGCGGGGCTGGAACCCCGCAGGACGGGAGGGCTCGGAACATGGAACGTGCAGGATCCAGGCCGGCAAAAATTCGCGCCGCCGTCATTTTCTCAGTGGTGGCGGTGATGGTAATTCTTGGAATTGCGTGGATCGTGACTACCCGGTCACCGGTCACGCCGCCTCCGGGAGCGTCCGGGGCCCCGGTGAGTAATCCTTCGGTATCGGGACGGGCGACTTTCCAGAAGGTCCCGAATCAAGTTCTGTTTGCGCTTGATGATTCCGGAAACCCGGATCTCTCCGGAGACTTGACGAATATCAAGCAGGGTGACGCCGGCGATTGCTATTTCCTCGCAGCGTTGATGACAGTGGCCTCCCGGGCCCCCGCGACCGTCTTGAACATGGTTCATGACAACGGCAACGGCACCTACACCATTTCTTTCCACAGCAAGTACGACGGGGTGTCCAATCCGGTGACGGTCACGGTCAACGGTGATCTTCCATACCGCCGCGGCAAGCCCTTTGAAAACAGCATCGAAAATATCGATGGCAAAAACGTGTCATGGGCCGCGATTATCGAGAAAGGGTGGGCTGCCGCGAACGGCAACAGCTACAGCGGCATCGATGGCACCGACCTCAGCAACGCCCAGGATCATGATGTGCACAACGCCCTCTATGCCATCACCGGCGAAGTGGGCGTCGACCGCAACCCCGGCGGCCCCATGACGGGAGTGAGCTTTGAGCAGATGCAGCAGGATTTCGCGAAGGGCCTCGTGACCTTTGGGACGTCCAACTCCGACGGCGAGCTGGTCTCCGACCATTCCTACGCATTGCTGGGTCTGAATCCCTCCGACCAAACGGTCGTGGTGGGTGATCCGGAGGGTGGCCACACCACGCTGGCTTTTGCGACCTTCCAGTCAACGAACATCAACCAGTACATCGCGATACCGACATATCCTTGAGCGGCAGTCCTAAACGGCAGCCATGGCCCRCTCGCCGTTGAAGTATTCGAGCTGCCAGCCGTCGACGGCATGGTGGTGGGCCAGGTTGAGCACGGCGTTGTCGATGCTGTCCAGGGTGCGGCCGACGGCGCGGCTGAGACTCACGCGCAGGAGCGTGCCATGGGCGACGGCCAGGACGCGGCGGCCACGGAACTCCTCGGCCAGCGCCTCAAGCGCGGCTAACCCCCGGCCGGCGGCCTCGTCCTCGCTTTCCGCTCCGCGGAACCCATGAGGAATGCGCAGTGCGTCCAGTTCAGGACCGTCCTGCAGGCCCTCCGCGGGTCCGAAGCTGCGCTCGGCGAGCTCCGGCACGCGCCGGGCCACGCTGAGCCCGAGCCCGGCGGCGATGAGATCGGCGGTTTCAGCGGCACGGCTCAGCGGCGAGGACACGATCGCGTCCCATTCATAGCCGGACAGGACGGCGACGGCGTCGCGAGCCTGACCGCGGCCGATGTCGTTCAGAGGAATGTCGGTGGATCCCTGCAGCCGGCGCTGTGCATTCCAGTCTGTCTGGCCATGGCGGATGAGGGCGAACGTCGTAGAGGTCATGCCTTCCATTCTGCCCTGACGGCAGGCTGGCGATGACAGAGGCGCCGGCCTGGGAGCGCGGGACCCACGTACCAGATCACCCGCGTCCTCAAATCAACCAGCTCGAAACCCTCACCGACGACGTCATCGGAGCCGCCGCGAGCATCCTCGTCATCGGCAAATGCGACAAGAGCGATCACAAAACACCGCCACTTCGCATAGTCCCTTGACGCATGGCAAGCACCGGACGCAAAGTTCACACGAGAGTCATTCCTCAGATGGCCGATAGCCGTCCGGGGCCCAGCCCTCATGCCGCAACAACCGCTGCACGGCGGAGCATATTGCATCCCTTGAGCCCCTCTCAGGCGGAGCCGCTTGCGGTCAACAACGGGAGCGCTCCGGTCACCTCTTGGACAGGAGAAGTAAGGATGGATCTCGAGCAACCGCCCCCAGGCCCAAAGACGGTAACTGCGGCCAGGGCCACCAAAGACGCGGCGCTGGCGTCCACTTCCCCGTCGCGGAAGAAGGTTTCGTACGGTGCGCAGGACCGCAGAGGACCACTTCTGTGGAATTCAGGCCTGGAAAGGCTCACCAACCGAACTCGTCTGCCAGGACAGCCAGCCGATGTGGGCGTGAACCTGTTCTACGAGGACCTTGAGTGGAATCCCCTCCTTGGCCCGGGCGATCCCTCGGGGATCATTCCGAGGGACACGGA
>NZ_JBFTZL010000192.1:0-6626 GCF_056406825.1 Arthrobacter sp. P1_A5
CGCGTACGCAGTTCGGGCCTCGACGCCGGCAGCTGGCTGGAGATTGACGCAGCAGCTTTCGAGTCAAACGTCCGGAACCTCCTGTCTATGATCGATAACCGGGCGCTCTTGTGCGCAGTGGTCAAGTCCCATGCATACGGACACGGAGCTGACCTTTTACTCCCTTCCCTTGTTCGTCTAGGCGTCCCCTTCGTCGGAGTAGGAAGTAACGAGGAGGCAGCCATTGCACGCCGCTGCGGTTTTGCGGGCCGGATTTTGCGTGTCCGTGCCGCGGCTCCGCAGGAGATCAAGGCCGGCATGCGTCACGGAGTCGAAGAACTTGTTGCCGACCCGCAGAGCGCCTGGGAGATGCACAAGATCGCTGCCGAGGCCGGACGGCGATCCGCATTCACCTCGATATCAACGCTTCCGCGATCAGCAGGCACAGCCTCGACGTCTCGTCCACGCTTGGGTGGGCATCTGCGGTAGGGATCGTGAGCCACCCTGGGCTCATACTGGCCGGGATCATGACTCATTTTCCCAAGGACGATACCGGCCATATCGAAACGGCTCTACTTCGTTTCCGCAGTCAGGCGTTGACGCTGCTCCAACTGACCGGAACGCGCCGGGAGGACGTGCTGCTCCACTGTGCCAACTCCTACGCCGCGCTGCACGTCCGCGGCTCGTGGCTGGACATGGTCCGTGCCGGGGCAGTCCTCTACGGCGATTCGGAACCTACAACAGGGCACTTCCAACGGTGTTTGGCCTTCAAAGCCCGGATCGCTTCCATTAATAGCTATGCAGCAGGTACCAAGGTCGGCTACGGGCTAACCCACACCTTGGACCGGGACTCAAGGCTGGCATCAGTGACAGCGGGTTACGGAGATGGTTACCGGCGGGCACTGGCCAGCCAAGGCAGCGTGCTTGTCCGCGGCCGACGCGCTGCCATAGTCGACATCGTTTCGATGAATTCCATGGTTGTCGACGTCACCGACGTGGCGGGAGTTTCCCCTGGAGACGAAGTCGTGCTGTTCGGGCGGCAGGGACGCGCAGAAATCGCTCCCGCAGAACTGGAAGCAGCGAGGTCAGCGATACTCGCTGACCTCTACACTGTGTGGGCGCAAGGAAACCGCGTCCTGGTCAACAATGAAGACATGTCACAATAGGCGTAGTCATCGGGCGGAAGGAGCACGGAGCATGGATTCTTCCTCGGAAGCGTCGTCCATGGCCCAAGGACTTCGAATAGTTCGGTTGGTCGCAGACCGGGAGAAGCGGGGCAGGCGGCTTCTCGGCGTTTCCCAGCTCGCATCCGAGCTGGATATGGAACAAAGCCGCGTCTCACGGCTGACGCAGGAATTGTGTGAGCTGGGACTGCTGGAGCGAGTCGAACGCGGTCCCTTCCGAACCGGTCCACGTTTTTTCAGCCTGGCCGCAGCGCTGAATACCGGCTGGGTCCGCGAATCAAAAACCGAACTTGAGGCCTTAGTGGCTTCTTTCGGCCTTAGATCCAGGGTTTCCGTCCGTGATGGCTTCCGGGTCGTTCTCCTGCGGGCCTCCAGTAACGATGCGGTACCCGGCAGTTTCGTTAAACCCGGCATGGTGACGCCCGTGTGGTGTACCGGCTCCGGACGGGCCTTGCTGTGGGACGACCAACAGCCAGCCGTGGAAGTCCTTCTCGAGGATGTCAACTTTATCGGCGTAGGCGGTCCGGGGGCGGCCCATTCGCCGCAAGAAGTCGCCGAACTGATGGACCGGGACAGGGCGCGGGGCTTCATTGTCGCGGAGGAAGAATTCGAGCACGGAATCTACGAACTGGCCGTTCCGGTCCGCAACGCTGAAGGATCGATTCTTGCCGCGCTCAGCGTCCTCGGCAGCCGGGCCGAGATCAAACCCAGCACCAATGACATTGCAAAGGCCCTTACGGCAGCAGCCGAGCGGCTGGGGTCCTTTGAGGGCCGTCCCCGGGGCAACGCGGTCCGKAAGGGCCTTGCCAGCTAGGGCCGGTTCTGCGGCGCCGCGTGACCCAACGCTGACTCAAGCCACTTTCCCCAGGACACGAGAGCCGTGGCGCATAGCTCCAGGCGCGGCTCCAAGCGTGTCTTGGCGCCGACGACCTGAAGCGCTGCCACCACATCGCCCTTGAAGTCGCGAATCGGAACGGCCAGGGAGTAAAGTCCTGGTTCGGCTTCCTCGTCGACAACGGAGTACCCCCGTGCCCGCGCCCCGCGCAGTCGTGACAGGAAGTCCTCGACGTCAAGCGGTGTATTGGGGCCATGGCGCACGAAGGGAACGCCGGAGAAAATGGTTCGGACCTGGGCGTCCGAGGCTTCCCACAGCAGGGCCTGGCCGGCATCGCTACAATACGCCGGGTAGGGACGGCCCAGCCACGAACCGACCATGTTGCTACTTGCCGGAACACGCTCACCGATGGTGACAGTACTGTTTCCGCTCATAACTCCAAGGAAGCATCCTTCGTTTGTTTCACCGGCCAAGCCTTCCAGGGCGGTTACGCCGTCGGTCTGCAGCCGTTGCTCTGTCAACAGCTGTGCGTCTGTCAGGAGCGACCAGTTCATTGTGTAGGACCGGTGGTCTCCGCGTGCCAGAAACCCCTCCTGCTCGGCGGTCCGCAGGCTGCGCGAAACCTGGCTGCGGTCCCTGCCCAGATCGGCTGCTATATCAGCGACCGTTCCGCCAGACAGGCCTTCTGCGTTGCGGGAGCCCACCGCGAGGACAGCCATGATTCCCCGGCCCATGCTGGACGTCTTAGACATGGATCCGATTCTAGTCACTGCACCAACGTGTCTTAGTGGATGGCGAAGACACGGGCTGGAAAGCCGCTGCCGTGCAGGGGTTTCGGCCAGCTTGCAATGAGGATCGCGCCGGCTTCTGGAAGTCCGTCCAGGTTCGCCATCAGCTCGATCTGCCACCGGTTCCGCGCCAGGACATAGGTCTCCAAGCTGAAATCCTGGCGGGACGTAGCCAGTCCCGGGTCTGTGTCCGTCTGCTCATGGCCGACGGCAGTTACCGACCGCTCCTCGATCAGGAAGGAGAGGACTTCCTGGGACCAGCCAGGTGTGTGGCTGGCCCCCTTATCGTCCCTGTTTGCCATGGCGTCGGTGTCGGGCCAACGATGGCTCCACCCTGTCCGCAACGCCACAAAGGACCCCGGTGCGATGGCACCGTTGCGACGCTCCCATGCCTGGACGTCCTCCATCGTGGGAGTGGCGTCCGCATTTGCGGTGACCCGCGCGGTGATGTCGAGGATGGCCAGTGGAAGGACCATGTCCTCCACAGGAATCTGGTCCAAGGTCCGTCCCCCGCGGATGAAATGCGAGGGAGGGTCAACGTGCGTACCCCATTGGCCGATGATCGAATAGCGGTGAGCGGTGAAACCGTCGCCTTTCTCCAGGTCGAAGACCGCCTCCCTGATTTCGTCGGGGAAGGCCGGGAAATGCGGCTGGCCGGGGTGGAAGGCGTGCGTCAGATCGGTGAATGACCTGCCCGCCAGCAACGCCTGCAGACCGTCCCAAAGTCCGGCCGTGGTGGCTTCAATCATGATGTGGCCTCGCTCTCAAAGAGTGCGGGAAGGGCTGTGCTGGAGACGCTGACCGGGCCCGTCAGTTCGATGACCGGTACCTCCCAGGGATGGATATCCACGATGTGCTGCAGGAAGCGTTCCACGGCGGCGTCAGGGAGCGCCGCATCGAAATACGTCGTGAAGACCAAGGTAGGCGAAATTGTCCGCTGCCCCACCTGCCCCAACGTAGGGTTAGCGCCTTCAGTGCAGGTGAAACCCTCGAAGCCCAGGCCGGATTCAAATACATGCCTGTAGTTGCCAAAATCCCCTAAGTCAGGGGATTCCGACGAAGCCTGGAGCAGGGCCGCGATGCCGGCCTCATCTTTGAACGCTTCTGCGTCGCCCCTGGCGAGCCGCGAGAAAGTTTCCGAAGCTATGGGCCAATGCACGCGCAGCTTGCGGACTGATTTCATTGCAATTTTCAAGGGAGGCCTCTTCCTGGGCAGTTCGCAGATGGTGTCTGAAGGCTATGGTGGCATAGAGTGATGTGCATTACAAGCATGAACAAATGCTTATTACGCACACCATTGGAGGGGGGCGCGTTCTCTCGGCACATCCGCCAGACTCTGGGCGTGACTGAGCCGCGGAACACCGGTCAGCGCTAGCGGCTGCTGACCGTCATCTGCAAGCCACGGGCTGCACTGCGCCTTTTGGCACTGCACGCTGTGCTACCTTGCATTGCCGGGCCGCGAGGCGCCGCAACTGCCCGGCAGGAAAGAACAAACCGAAATGCTTGGAGCCGTGAACGATGCCCAGTAACACCTTGCTTTCCCGCACACTCGACGCCGGAGCGAACCTGACCGTGGACGGTGCACTCGCCACCGAGCTTGAAGCGCACGGCTGCGATCTGGAAGACCCTTTGTGGTCGGCTAAAGTCCTTCTGGAGCAACCGGAACTGGTCAAGCGCGTACACCACGATTACTTCCGCGCCGGAGCCGCTGTCGCCATCACGGCTAGCTATCAAGCCACACCCCTGGGATTTGCGCGCCGCGGCATCGGCGAGGAAGCGGCCCTGGAGCGGGTGGCATTGAGTGTGCGCCTGGCCGACGAGGCACGCCGCGAGTACCTGACGGAAAAACCGGATGCGGGCCCCCTGCTGGTTGCAGGATCGGTCGGGCCCTACGGCGCGTACCTTGCCGATGGATCGGAATACCGAGGCGACTATGTCCTCAGCCAAAACGAGTTTTTGGAGTTCCACCGGCCTCGAATCGCAGCGCTGGTGGCGGCCGGAGCGGACTTTCTTGCCTGTSAAACGCTGCCTTCATTGCCGGAGGCCGAGGCCCTGCTGGCACTCATGAAAGAGTTTGACGTCGAAGCCTGGCTCTCCTTCACGTTACGGGATGGCGGCCACCTCAGCGACGGTACGCCGCTGGCTCAGGCGGCAAAGCTCTTTTCGGCGGAGCCGCTCGTGGCGGCTATCGGCGTGAACTGCGTGCCGCTGGAGCTGGTCTCCCCATCGCTGGAGGCCCTGGGCAGAGCCACTGATACGCCCCTGATCGCATATCCGAATTCGGGCGAAAGCTATGACGCAGTCACCAAAACGTGGGGTCCGGCCGCGGCGAGAACTTCAGGCCCCGATACCAAACAGCCCGCAAGCCTTGCGGAGGGAACGCCAATCTGGCGTGAACTTGGTGCACGGCTCGTGGGTGGGTGCTGTCGAACGACCCCACAGGATATTGCCGCCGTGACGGCGCTGTCAGAAACTCACAAACCTGGATATCGACCGGTTGGTGCTGCTGGCGCAAAAAACCTCTGACGCGTCACGGACTTGGCCTATACGCAGTTAACCTAAGTGGCAATGTCCCCTATTGAGTAGCGATATATCGGGATCTGCGCAGCAGCACCGCCGTTCGCGGACACGGATCACGAAACGCGGCGGGCCGCCTCAGATAGGCGGCGACCATCTTATTTCGTGAACGGTCTTGTGTGACACCGTCATTTGATTAGGTGGTTCAGGAACCCCCGTATTGGGCGCCGGAATGGGCTTCGATTGCGATGTTGAGTTCTTCCAGGGTCGGGGGGTTTGCTCCCGGGCGCTGCACGGTGATGGCCGCGGCTGCAGCTGCGGTGTGTCCAAGCTGCTCCAAGACAGCTGGGGCGAAGCCTTCGGTTCCTCGGGTGAGAAAGCCCAGGATCAGGGCGGACATGTAGGAGTCCCCGGCACCGATGGTGTCGGCAACTTTGGACTTCACGGCGGGAATGCTGATGTTAGCGGCGGCGGTGGTGAATTGTGAGCCGTCGGCGCCTTTGGTGATGACGGTAAGTCCGGCGCCCAGACCGAGGATGTGTGCTGCGGTTTCGTCCAGGCTTTTTTGGGGGTACAGCCAGTGGGCGTCTTCGTCGCTGAGTTTGACGACGTCGGTTAGGGGCACGAGCTCTTCGAAGGTGGCCAAAGCTTCCCTGTGGCTGCCGAGCAGCGCTGGACGGATATTCGGGTCATAGGTGACCATGCAGTGTGTGCGGGCTTGTTCGAGCAGGGATTTCACGGCGCCAGCGCCGGGATTAAGGAAAGTGGCGATGGATCCGGTGTGCAGGATTTTTGGGAAGTAGGTGGGGGCTGTCGGGGCAAGGTCCCAGGAGATGTCGAAGTCGTACTTGGCGGAGCCGTCGGGTTCAAGGGTTGCTGTGGCCGATGCCGTTTTGGTGAGGGATTTTGATCCGGGCAGAAGTATGACGCCTGCGCTGCTGAGGTGGTTTTCGATGGAAATCCCACGCGCGTCCGGAGCTATGGCTGTGAGCAGACCTGTGGTGACGGCCAGGCGGCCAAGTCCGTAGGCGACGTTGGCCGGTGAGCCGCCGGGGTGTTCTACCGTGTCGTGCGACGTGGTGACCACGTCGATCAGCGCTTCGCCTATGACCATGACGTCGAGCATCTGGTGAGCGTCGTTCCGGGCTGTTGTGAGGTAATCCATGGTCTGTCTCTCGTGGGATGGTGATGATGGGAACTCCCGGTATGGATCCGCCCGCGGACCTGGGGGAGGTCCGCGGGCGGAGAAGGGGYTCCGGTAGAGCGGGAGGGTACTAGCCGGACCTCAGGCGGTGGCTGCGCCGGTCATGATCGCCACTGCGT
>NZ_JBFTZL010000193.1:0-6574 GCF_056406825.1 Arthrobacter sp. P1_A5
GCACAACATCAGCGTTGACGCAGTCACTGACGCAACGCCCGACGCAGGAGCCGAGTCCTGATGGGGGAGCCGGAAGCCACCGCCAAGAACAGCGCCAAAAACACCGTGAAGACCACTGTAAAGAGCACTGTGAAGAGCACCAAGAGGTCCGCCGTCCCCGGCTGGGCCCGCAAGTCCACCCTGGTCCTGGTAATCGCTGCCCTGGCCCTTGCCGTGTTCGGGACCACCACCCAGACTTGGCTCACCGTGCACCTCGATCCCACGCAGCTCGGCGCGGCCGTGGCCAGCCAGGACGGACTGCAGGTCCAGGGCAGCAAGGCTGCCACCACCGTGACAGCCCTGGCGCTTGTGGCCCTCGCCGGCGGCCTCGCGGCCTCCATCGCCGGGCGCGTGGCCCGCTGGGTCATTACAGCGATCATCCTCCTCGCGGCCGCGGGCATCGTCGCCGCGGCAGCCGTTGTACTGGCGGACCCGCTGGCCGCGGCGCAGGGATCGATCGCGGCAGCCACCGGAATCAGCGGCAGCAGCGTGCAGGTGGACGTCACGGTGTTCCCCATCCTCGCCGTCGTCGCCGGTGCCCTGCTGGGACTCAGCGCCCTGGCGATCGTGCCGGCCGGCCGCTACTGGAAGACCCGCACCAAATATGACGCGGCCGCCGCCGGGCCCGCCGCCGGCGGAACTGCAGCCGGCGGTAATGCGCCGGCCGCCCCCGCTGACGAGATTGACAGCTGGGACAGGTTGTCCCGCGGTGACGACCCCACCTGAGCCGATGCCGCGGGCGCGACCGGCAACGCGGCCAGTAACCCGGCCAAAGCAACGCGGCCCAGCAACGCGGCCAAATAACACAGCCAAAAAATGGCAGAATGTAAGCAGTATTCATCCTGAGGAGATTTCAATGAGCAAAGCCACTGTTTCCGCATCCACGTCCGCTGCGCCGAAGGGGCCGAAGGGCGTCTACGACGACGTCGATCACAGCGAAGCGCCGGGCCACGGCAACAGCCCGGCCGCGTGGACCTGCGTGATCGTGATGCTGATCGGCGCCCTCATTGCGTCCATCGCCTTCGTCATCGCCAACACCCCGATCTTCGTTGCAGGTGCGGCGGTCATGGTGGTCGGCCTGCTCGCCGGCTGGGCCATGCGCAAGGCCGGCTACGGCGTCGGCGGCAGCAAGCTGAAGAACTCCGGCCACTGAGCGTGAGCGTTCTCGACGACATCAATGCCGGTGTCAGGGAGGATATGCAGGCGCGCCAGCGTCTGGTTACGCTCGCGGAGCTGAAGGAGCGTGCCGCCGAGGCGGCGCCCGCCCGTGACGCCTGGGCCGCCCTCGGCGGTACCTCAAGCAGCCGGGACCAGCTCAAGGTGATTGCCGAGGTCAAGCGCCGCAGCCCGTCCAAGGGCCCGCTCGCGGACATCGCCGATCCCGCGTCCCTCGCCGCGCAGTACGCCGACGGCGGAGCCGCCGTGATCAGCGTCCTGACCGAGGAGCGCCGCTTCGGCGGCTCCCTGGCCGATCTGGACGCCGTCCGGGCCGCCGTGGACATTCCGCTGCTGCGCAAGGACTTCATGGTTGACGAGTACCAGATMTGGGAGGCCCGGGCGCACGGCGCCGACCTGATCCTGCTGATCGTGGCCTCGCTCTCGGACGCCCAGCTGCGTGAGTTCACGGCCCTCAGCCGCGAGCTCGGCATGAACGTGCTGGTCGAGACCCATACGGCGGAGGAAATCGAGCGCGCAGTAGCCGCGGAGGCCCGGATCATCGGCGTCAACGTACGCAACCTCAAGACGCTCGACGTCGACCGTTCCGTCTTCGCGGCGCTGACCGGCGGCATTCCCGCCGGTGCGCTCGTGGTCGCCGAATCCGGTGTGCGCGACGTCGAGGACGTCAAGCACTACGCGGCCCGCGGGGCCAACGCGGTCCTGGTCGGCGAGGCGCTGGTCAGTGACGCGACGCCCCGCGAGCGGATCGCCGAATTCATGGCTGCCGGCGCGACGGCAATCGCCGCGCGCGCCTGAGGCCGGCCGGTCCTGGCGCCTCCGTCCGGACCGTGAGCGGTGCCGGGCCCGCGATTTTGCCCGGACCAATGAGCGGATCTCATCAGCAGATCCCCAAAGCTAGCAGTGGAACAGGATGGTGAGACTGATGGTCGATGCACCAGCAGCCGGCTCTGACGAAAGTACCGTGGACGCGTTCCTGCAGGGCGGCCGCCCCGCGGAGCATCCCGCGCAGGGCGAACCGTCCCTGCGCCACGCCCCGGGGCCCTACTTCGGGAACTACGGCGGCCGGTGGATGCCAGAGTCGCTCATCGCGGCCCTGGACGAGCTCGAGGACACCTTCGAGAAGGCCAAGGCCGATCCGGAGTTCACGGCCCAGATCGCCGACCTGAACAAGAACTACTCGGGCCGGCCATCGCTGCTGACCGAGGCCAAGCGCTTCGCCGAGCACGCCGGGGGGGTGCGGATCTTCCTCAAGCGCGAAGACCTCAACCACACCGGCTCGCACAAGATCAACAACGTCCTGGGCCAGGCGCTGCTCGCCAAGCGAATGGGCAAAACCCGCGTCATCGCCGAAACCGGCGCCGGCCAGCACGGCGTGGCCAGCGCCACGGCCGCAGCCCTGCTGGGCCTGGAATGCGTGGTCTACATGGGCGCCGAGGACTGCCGCAGGCAGTCCCTCAACGTGGCCCGCATGGAACTCCTCGGCGCCACGGTCATCCCGGTCACCAACGGATCCCAGACGCTCAAGGACGCCATCAACGAGGCCCTGCGCGACTGGGTGGCCAACGTGGGCAATACGCACTACCTGCTGGGCACCGCCGCCGGAGCACACCCGTTCCCGGCGATGGTCCGCTACTTCCACGAGGTCATCGGTGAGGAAGCCCGCGCCCAGATCCTGGACCAGACCGGCCGGCTGCCGGATGCCGTCTGTGCCTGCATCGGCGGCGGCTCCAACGCCATCGGCATCTTCCACGGCTTCCTCGATGACCCTTCGGTCAAGATCTACGGCTTCGAAGCCGGCGGCGAGGGCGTCGAAACCGGACGCCACGCAGCCACCATCACCCTCGGCAAACCCGGCGTACTGCACGGCGCCCGCTCGTACCTCATGCAGGACGACGACGGCCAGACCATCGAGTCGCACTCGATCTCCGCCGGCCTGGACTACCCCGGCGTCGGCCCCGAGCATTCCTACCTCGCCGACATTGGCCGGGTCAGCTACGAGCCCATCACGGACAGCGAAGCCATGGAGGCCTTCCGCCTCCTGTGCCGCACCGAGGGCATCATCCCCGCCATCGAGTCCGCCCACGCCCTCGCCGGCGCCATCAAGGTGGGCCAGCGGCTCGCCGCAGACGCGGCGGCAGGCAAGGCAACAGACGCCTCAGAGAAAATCGTGATGGTGAACCTCTCCGGCCGCGGCGACAAGGACGTGGCCACGGCCGCGGAATGGTTCGACCTGCTGGACAAGGATTCACCTGAAGCCGAAATCGCCAAAGAGGGGGAACAGCTGTGAGCACCGGCCAGGACGGCAACCAGCACGCCAGCAAGTCSGCSGCGGCCATTGACCGCGCCCGCGCCCAGGGCCGGGCGGCCCTGATCGGCTACCTSCCSGCCGGCTACCCGAGCGTTAAAGACACCATTGCCGCCGGCATCGCCCTGGCCGAGAACGGCGCCGACCTCATCGAGATCGGCATCCCGTACTCGGACCCGGTCATGGACGGCCAGGTCATCCAGGCCGCCACGACGGAGGCCCTCGCGAAGGGCTTCCACGTCCGGGAGGTCTTCGACGTCGTCCGCGGCATTACGAGCAAGACCGACGCCGCCGTGCTGGTCATGACGTACTGGAACCCCGTGGTCCGGATGGGCGTGGACGAGTTCTCCCGCCGCCTGGCCGAGGCCGGGGGAGCCGGGCTCATCACGCCCGACCTCATTCCGGACGAGGCCGCCGAATGGATGGCGGCCTCGGACAAGTACGGCCTGGACCGGGTATTCCTCGTGGCTCCCTCGTCCTCGCCCGAACGCATGAAACGCACTGTCGACGCGAGCCGCGGCTTCGTCTACGCCGTCTCCATCATGGGCGTCACCGGCGCCCGGACCTCGGTCAGCTCCGCGGCCAGGGACGTCGTCGCCGCCGCGCACGCTGCGGGCGCCGAACGCGTCTGCGTGGGCCTCGGCGTCTCCACCGCCAGGCACGTCCGCGAGATCGCCGAGTACGCCGACGGCGTGATTGTCGGCACCGCCCTCGTCGCGGCCATCCGGGACGGCGGCGTGGATGCGGTAGCCTCCTTGACGAAAGACCTCAGCACCGGCCTTACCAAGGAAGAAGCGTAAGCAATGCAGTCAGTCCTCCACGCGGCGGCGATGATTCCCGCGAGCATTCCGAGCCCCAGCTGGTCCGGATTCGACATCCCGCTGCCGTGGGGGTCCCTGCGCATCCACGCCTACGCCCTGTGCATCCTCGCCGGCATTATTGCCGGCCTGTGGCTGACCTCGGTCCGCTGGGCACGCCGCGGCGCCCCCGAGGGCAGCGTCTGGGACATCGCCATCTGGGCCATCCCGTTCGGCATTATCGGCGGACGGCTGTACCACGTGTTCTCCTCTCCGGACGCCTACTTCGGCCCGGGATTCGACGGCACAGGGGACCTGTCCCTGATTCCGCAGATCCAGCGCGGCGGCCTGGGCATCTGGGGCGCCGTCGTGCTCGGCGCCTTGGGCGCCTGGATCGGGTGCCGGCGTGCCGGGGTTAAGCTGAGCGCCTTCATGGACGCCGCGGCCCCCGGGCTGCTGCTGGCTCAGGCCATTGGCCGGTGGGGCAACTACTTCAACCAGGAACTCTTCGGCGGCCCCACCACGCTTCCCTGGGGGCTGCAGATCGACCCCAACAACCCGAACTTCCCCCCCGGCATGCCGACGGAAACGCTCTTCCACCCGACGTTCCTCTACGAGTCGCTGTGGAACCTGGCCGGCGTGCTGATCCTGCTGGCCCTGGACCGCAAATTCAGCTTCCGCCGCGGCCGCCTCTTCTGCGTCTACGCCATGTACTACACCCTGGGCCGCGTCTGGATCGAGGCCATGCGGATCGACGACGCCGAACAGATCACCCTCTTCGGGCTCACCACCCGGCTCAACGTCTGGACCAGCATCATCGTCTTCGCCGGGGCCCTGCTCGCCTTCATCCTCCTCGGACTGCGCAAGCGCTCCGAGCCGGACACCCCGTTCCTCCCCGGCCGCGCACCTGCGGAGACACAGCCGGTGGAGACTGTGCCGGCTGAGGAAAAGTCGGCGGAGACTAAGCCGGACGCTGATGCGGTCGACGCCGACCGCGCCACCGTTCCCGCAGACGCGGCAACCATCCGCCATTCGGACGCCGCTGTCTCAGATAGTGAATCCCGTGCTAATCTCCGGAATAACCAAAGCGGACCAGTTCGCGCATCCGAGGATGCGGACAGGGACTCCACGGGCGGCACCGCGCCCGCCAATGGAGCTCCGGCAGCCGGAGTTTCCGGCCGCCAGGGAACTGGAACCGCGCCGGAGGCTGAGGGCACCAAGTAGCTCAGCGCCGGCACTTCGGGTTGACCGGAGCCACCGCTCACCGGACCCGACTCCACAGCGTCGTGGCAAGAGGGCTTGGTGTGGACAGCAGATCGAAGCTGTCCATGCAAGCCCGGGCCAGCACCTGCGTAACTGTTAGTACAGGAGGCCGGGCTGGCCTACAATTCCAGTTAGAAAAACACTCTGTTGCGCCCGTCACACACCGGCGTGCCGAGTGGGGCCAATGTTGTCCCTCCCATACGCACGATCAGGAGGAAGGACGTCTCCMATGACCCAAACTCTTCACAGCCCCAGCTGGTCCGATCCGGACCAGCCCTCGGCTGCCGCGTCACCCTTCAGCCGCTTCGCGGCGATTCCGGCCGCGGCCGGACTCTACAATCCGGAGAACGAGAAGGACGCCTGCGGCCTGGCCATCATCGCCACGCTCCGCGGTGAGCCTGGCTACGACATCGTCGACGCCGCCCTGACCGCCCTGCGCAACCTCGAGCACCGCGGTGCCGTGGGCGCCGATGAAGGTACCGGCGACGGCGCCGGACTCCTGATGCAGGTGCCGGACGAATTCTTCCGCGCAGTCACGGACTTCGAACTTCCGGCCCCCGGCCAGTACATCGTGGGAACCGCGTTCCTGCCCGCCGAGCAGCGCGAATCCGACGCCGCCCGCGCAGGCATCGAAGGCCTCGCCGCGGACGAGGGCCTGACCGTTCTGGGCTGGCGTGAAGTCCCGATCGTGGCCGACCTGGTCGGGGCCATGGCCCGGGCCTGCATGCCGTACTTCTCGCAGCCGTTCTTCGCCTCCAGCACCGGGGAAACCCTCGAGCGCAACGAGCTCGATTCCCGCGCCTGGCGGATCCGCAAGCGCGCCCAGAACAAGTTCGGCGTGTACTTCCCGTCGCTCTCCTCCCGGACCATCGTCTACAAGGGCATGCTCACCACCGCGCAGCTCGAGCCGTTCTACCCGGACCTGTCGGACAAGCGCTTCAAGACCAAGCTCGCGATTGTCCACTCGCGCTTCTCCACCAACACGTTCCCG